>CAZUJD010000011.1:0-21987 GCA_964620025.1 uncultured Ramlibacter sp.
GAGCAGGCGTGGGCGCCGGTGCAGGCGTGGGCGCCGGAGCAGGCGTGGGCGCCGGAGCAGGCGTGGGCGCCGGTGCAGGCGTGGGTGTCGGTGCAGGCGTGGGCGCCGGTGCAGGTGCGGGAGGCGCGGGCGACACAGGCGGCGGCGGGGGCGCAAATATCGGTGGCGTCACCACCGCCTGGGCAAAAGAATTCAGTCCGGTCCCGGGCGTGAAAACGGGCACGGAACTGAAGCTGGAGACCGGGCTGGTGGCCATTGCAAACTGATTGGGACCGCTACCACCGACGAACAGAATGCTCGGACTGTTGACCGAGATGCCGGCACCACCGCTGGTCCCCACGCCACCAGTATTGGTGGCGTTGACCTCGAAGGTGGCAGGGCTGGCGGCCACAGCATTCAGCGTTCCTTCGGCCCTTACATACACGGTCGGCAAACCCGGCGGGGCTGGCGTGGCACGCGGCGTGCCGGCAGGTGTGCCGGCTGTGTGGCGGATATAGATGCTCTGGGCCGACATGTTGATGTCCGTCTGCGATGTCACATGCACATCGTCGTCGTAGCTGTCCAGGTGGCCGATCTTGATCACATCGCCGGCCGACAGCTCCACGCCGGTGCCGGCGGCATCCGTGGCTGTGACGCGGTGGCCGATATGCAGGTCACCACCTGACACGATGTACACGCTCTTGCCCACCACACCGCCACTACCCGCTCCGCCGCCTTCCACTTCAGCGGGGATGTTGCCGCTCACGCGCAGCAAGCTGCTGTACGGCGCCCACACGCTGATGGTGCCGTCGCCGTTGCCCACGCCGCGCAAGGTCGTGGTCTGGGTGCCTGTGAGCACCAGGTCCACCACGTCACCGTCACCGGTGAGGTTGGCGGGCGCGTCACCCGCCACGATTTCGGCGGCATCCACGTGGGCATACAGGTTTCTTCGTGCGCCCAGGAACACCCTGGGCGCCTCAATCTGGGTGAAAAGCGTGTCGATCCGGGTGTTGCCCAGGATCGAATCCTGGGCATGCAACGCCACCTTGTCACCGCTGGAGATCCTGGCCGTCGGGGCGAGCACGATGTTGCCGGTTCCCTCGGCGATACCCTTGGCTTCGATATCCACCATACTTTGCGCCTGCACCCAGGCACCATCGGCCAGGCAGATGCCGGCGGCCGACAGCCGTACGGAGCTTGTGGTCATGCCGCCCACCACACGGTTGATGTCCACCGTCAACATGCCGCTGGCATGGGGTTCGGGCAGTTCACGCTTGCCGGCATACAGGCCCACAACACCAAAGGCCGGCGCGAAGTCGCTGTCTACCGTGATGCCGCCGGCCGCCGACACATGCACCTCGCCGCCCGCGCCCCCAACATTCAGGTCCAGCCAGCTGGTTTGAACGTGCGAGAGTTCCTCAGGGAAATGCAGCGCCATGTGTGCCGACTGGAACTCGGCACTGGTGCCGGCGTGGGCATGCACCTTGGTCGCGCCTTCAGCGGCTCCAGGCAATACCTGGATGAAGCCGTTGGGTTCGTTCCTGCCGATGTCGCCGGACGCGTCCAGCAGGATGGAGTCCTGCCCGTCCGGGACGCTGTTGCCCACACCCAGATTGAGCGTGCGCAATGAGCCGCCCAGGGCGCCAGGGCCGGAGATGCCCTTGTTGTAGATGTGCCTGGCCTTGAGTTCGATACGGCCGGACTCGATGCCAGGCACCCCGATTTCCAGCGTCCCCAGACCATTGCCGCTGTCATCGACGGCCGCAATTTGAACCGTCGGCACGACGCCTGTTTCACCGTACAGGTTGGACACTGCCGAAACACCGCTTGCGGCGATATTGAAGCCACCGGGACCCGTGTCCTGGGGCGACAGCTCCAGCGTGCCCTGGGCTGCGTTGCGCAACCGCACCAGCGCCTGCTCGCCGTTGAAAAGGTCATAGCCCAGGCCAGATGCGTCAGCAGAGAACCAGCCGCGCCCCCCGGCCGTGTTGGGACCGAACCAATTGGCCAGCGGCAGATCCACCACCCCGGCACTGATGTGCATGCGATCCACCGAAAACGGCTCGGTCTGCGCGACCTTCCAGCTGGTGCGGATGGAGACGGTCTTGGACGGGGCCAGAACACCGGGGCCATTGAACATGACACGGTCCACGGGCGCGGGCGCGGGCGCCGGACCAGGCGACGGGGCCGGTCCGGCTGCTGTAGTGGGCGCAGGCGCGTAGGGGCTGGCGCCGAACAGCACCGACTCGTTGTAGGGGGGCGCTGTGTAGATGAAGTTTTCCACCCGCAGCACAGGCGTATCCATGCGGGCCAGTTCGTCGCTGTTGAGGATCAGGTCGTCGGTGTTGTCCGGGTCACTGGCATGCGGCTGGGGGCTGAAACGGATCAGCTTGTCCGTGCGGATATTGACGGCACCCACGGTCAGGTCGGACGCCACCAGCTTTTCATGCGACGCGCCGGTGGCCAGGCGCAGAGCGTCCGTGTCCAGGTAGATCTGGCCGTTTTGCGACTGCACGGTATCGGCAATGACGACTGCCCCGCGCTGCGAGCCTTCACCTGACAGCATGGTGATCGAGATGTCACCCGCCACGGTCAGTGCCTGCGAACTTCCCCCGCCCAGGCGCAGGCTGTCCGCCATGGTTTCCAGGATCAGCATGGCCGGGCCCGCACCCACCGATTCGCCACGGTCCACATTGGGATTGGTCACCGGCCCGTACACACCGCGCACATCCTGGTAGCCGGTGATGATCACGTCACCAAGCGTGTTGGGTTGCCCGATCGGTGAATCCAGGTGCAGCATGCCCGCGGACAGCCATGAACTGCCGCCAAAGCGCACCCCGCCGCTGCCTGCGCGAAGGTGCACCGTCCCGCTGTTGGGCTGGTACGGGTTGCGGCCAATGGCCCGCGCCGTGTGACCGCTTCCGGCCAGATAGATCTGCCCGCTGGCCGAAGTAGCCTCCAGGTTCAGTTCACCCCCGGCGCCGCCCACGCCTGCGGCCAGGTTGTTTGCAGCGTCGAGGCCGCCATAACCGCCTAACGCCAGGAAGTTGCGGTTGCCCCCGCCATAGAACGCCAGGGTTGGCGCCTTGACCGTCACGTCGCCACCTTGTCCCCCCGCCCCCATGACGCTGTCGATGGGCAAGACCAGGTAACTTTCCGCACCGCCCCCGTAGCCACCGTTTGCCTCCAGAACGGTATTCAGGGTATTGGGCAAAAGGTCACCACTGGTCGTGCTGAGGGTAATGCTGCCGCCATCGCCGCCTGCACCCGCCTGCGGCCCCGGGGGCTGCGGCGCGGGCGGCTCTACCGCCACAGGCCCGACATACAACTGGCCGCCATTGCCCCCACCGGCCTGGACCGTCAGGGCGTCGGATATTGAAATGCCCGTGGCCGCACTGACCTCGGCCACGCCACCATTGCCACCCCTGCGACCTGCCGGGACGCCATAGCCGTCGTGACCTGCGGCATCACCGCCGGACACATCGATGTGCAGGGAACCGCCCGAGATGGCTCCCGCCAGTGCACGCATGCGCACCAGGCCACCGTTGCCACTGGTCAGCCAGCCGTCGGCCTGGTCGTTGTTGCGCCCATTGGCATAAATCTGCAATGGATAGTCTGGCTCCATGCGGATGTCTCCCGCCATGGCTTCCAGAAGGATGGACCCACCCGCCAGCGGCTCGCCCGTAACCGGCGCGTGGCCTGATCTCGCACTCAGGATGACCGTGCCCAGGGCGTAACTCATGGGGATCCCGGCGGACTCTGGCGGCATGGCCTCTTCACCAAAGGTCAGCGTGGCCATGCCGTCGCAGATCATTCCGCAGTTCCAGCCAGACCTGACGGTGATGTTCCCGGCAGCCGACCCGCTTGAATACCCTTCCTGGCCGTCCACCGCGATATTGCCCGTCAGCCGCACGGTCTTGCCGTCAATGGCAACATCCCCGGCCTTCATGCCGGGCTCGGGACTCCAGATGTTCCACCACGCAGTGGTGTTGATGCTGCCGACCCGCACATGACCATACTTTGCCTCAATGGTTACATTGCCGCCCGAGCCGGCGACCGTGCCGAAATGGTTGGTGCGAATGTCTCCCACCCACAGATCGCCGGCCGAGCGCAGGGTGACTGCGCCGCCCCCCTGTCCACCACTGAAGGAGCCGGACGCGGTGTAAATGTCGTTGAGCCTGAGCGCCACACCGCTGACAGCCGCGCCAGGCGTGCCAGCCTGCACCGTGAGGGAACGCGGCAGGCCATCGTCGTTGACGACCCTCAACTCACCGACCAGAGACAGGTCAATGCCGCGCGTGGCGTTCGAGAACGGCGCCGGGGGCGTGGCGGGTGGCTCGGTGGTGTTCAGCGTGCGCAGCGTGAGGTTGCCGTCAACGGTCAGGTTGTAGCCATAACCCCCGGCCGCCACGATTGCGTGGTTGGCCTCCAGTACGACATCGCCTGAAAAGGACTGCAATTCGTCAGTGAACACGGTGGTCACCCCACCAGGGTCACCAGCCAGGATGCTGCCGCCACCCAGCACCGGCGTTTCGGGTGAGCCGGAAGTGATGAGGATGTAGTCCGGGTCCAGCAGCCATGTGCCGGCCTTGCCACGCGGCGCACTGACATCCGGTACGCCACGGCGCACCAGCGTCTTGCCCGACGTTTCCACCCGCCCACCGTTGCCGCCTTGCGGACCGCCGCGCGCGCTGATGCGCGCCGCCGTGCGCGTGGTGCCATCGCTCCACAGCACCACGGTGCCACCGTCACCCCGGGCCGTGGCATCTGCGCGGATGACGCTGCCCGCCAGTGCCGTGGTGGTTTGCGCATTCGACAGCGGCCCCTTGCCTTGCCAGCCGCCACCTGCCAGAACCTCTCCACCGCCCGCGGGTCCGCTGGCGTCCAGAACAGCCGCGCTACCCAACGTTGTCTGTGCTGCCGTGATGTGAATCGCGCCGCCGTGCTCTCCACGCCTTGCGGTCACCGGACCGTCCACTTCGGCCGCCGCCTGGCCGCGCAGCACCACCTTGCCACCCTCCAGGGTGGCGCTTTGGGCCTGCACGAGGCCGCTGTGACGCAGCTGACTGGCGAACAAGGCCACGGAATCGCCCTTGAGCTGTCCCAGGTTCAGAGCCCGGTCAGCTGGCGCCTGCAGCTGCAGGTGGATGCCCTCCATGCCACGGCCGGTCAGTTCAACTTTCTGGCCGGCCACGAGCAGCGTGTCGCCGCCTACAGCCTGCACCACGGCCTGGGCCCCGGTGTCCACCTGCGGCGCGATCAGCACCACGTCGCCACCACGCGCCACCACCTGGCCCTGCACCGACAGGCTGCCGCCGCCCAGGCCCTCCTGCCCAAAGCGCATACGCCCGGCCAGCGCGTCGGCGTCGCTCATGCGCAGGGTGGACGCGGTAAAGCCCGCGGTGTCCACCACGGCACCCGCACCCACGGCAATGCCGGCCGGGTTCACCAGCACCAGCTTGCCGTTGGAGCTGAGCGTGCCGAAGATGGCGCTGGGGTTGTTGCCCAGCACGCGGTTGATGGACGTGCTGGCGGCGCTGGGCTGGTTGAACTGCGTGACCGTGCCGGGCGCCACGCCGAAGCTCTGCCAGTTCAGCGCGCTGTGGCTGGTACCTGCGCCGTTCTGGGTGGTGATGACGGTCTTGTTGCCTTGCGTGGCCAGGCTGGCCGCGCCGTGGATGGCCTGCAGGCCGGACGATTGCGCATGCGCCAGGCCCACAAAGGCCCCGGCGAAGGCGCCAGCGATCGCCAGCGCCATCCCTGCGGGGCGATACCCGGCCACCGCCGGGCTGCTTGCCGTCGGACGGGTGGGAACGGAACGTTGGCGCATGGATCGGATACTCCTGCAAAGCGGCGACGATGCGGCTGTTGCGTGGGGCTGGCGACCAACCCCTGTCATGAAAAAGGGTTGCTTTCAACAGTAGCACAGCCCCGCATCAGCGGCAACAACGCGCCCCCTTCATTTGGGGGATGCGGACACACGGCAATGGCCGTAGTGCGTCATAAATCACAAAACAATTTCACACCTTGCCCCACGGGCTGATGCTGGCACTGGTTCAGGGCTGGCGCATGAGTGCAGCAGCCATGCAAAGGTCTGCCCAGGCCTTGGCCTTGTCGGGCAGGTTGCGCAGCAGGTAGGCGGGGTGATAGGTGACCACTACCGGCACGCCGTGGTAGCTGTGCGCACGTCCACGCAGCTTGCCGATGGGGTCGCTGGACTGCAGCAGCGATTGCACGGCAAAGCGCCCCATGGCCAGGATGATCCGCGGCTGCAGCAATTCGACCTGGCGCCGCAGGAATGGCTCGCACTGCGCCACCTCGTCGGGTTCGGGGTTGCGGTTGCCGGGGGGCCGGCACTTGAGCACATTGGCGATGAATACGTTGTTCTGACGGTCCAGTTGCAGCGCGCGCAGCATGCTGTCCAGCAACTTGCCGGCCTGCCCCACAAAAGGTTCGCCCTGAAGGTCCTCGTTTTCGCCCGGCGCTTCACCCACGATCAGCCAGTCGGCCCGCTCGTCACCCACGCCGAACACCGTGTTGCGCCGGTGGCTGCACAGTTTGCAGGCCTGACAGCCGGTGACGGCATCACGCAACGCAGGCCAGTCCATGGCCGCCACCCCAGCAGGCCGCTCACGCGCGCCCTGAGGCGCAGCCACCGGCTGCATCACAGCGGGGGGCACGGCAGCCCGCACCAGCGCCGCAATGGGTCGCGCAGTGGCGGGGGCGGGAACAGGGGCCGGCCGTGCAGCAGCCGGGGGCTGGAACAGCGGCACGCCCATTTCAGCCAGCATGGCCCGCTGGCGTTCGTCCAGATCCAGGCTCATAACTTGAAACTCATGACCACGGCGTCCTCGCGCTGGCCATGGGCTGCGGGGTAGTAACCCTTGCGCTCGCCCACACGCCGGTAACCGTGACGTTCATAAACCTGCAGCGCCCGCGCGTTGCTCACACGGACCTCCAGCCACAACCATTGGGCACCCTGGCCGCGCGACCAGATCGCCAGCGCGTCCAGCATCACGCGGCCCCAACCCTGGGCCTGATGGGCGGGCGCCACGGTGATGTTCAGCAGGTGCACTTCGTCCACGCCTTTCATGGCCACAAAGTAGCCCAGGATGCCGCCGTCAGCCACCAGCAGTTGCGCCTGGTAACCCGAGCGCAGCGAATCACTGAAGTTGCCACGCGACCAGGGCTGGGCATAGGCGCTTTGCTCAATGGCCAGCACATCGTCCAGCCGCGTTTCGGTCAGCGGCTCGAACTGGGCTTCAACGGTCTTGAATACGGCACTCATGGTTCAGGCGACGGGGCGTGCAGCTCGTTCGGCTGCGCGTTCGTCAGTGGTTTTGGCGACTTTATCCCGAATGTAGCGGGGCAGCGCCTGCTCCGCCGGCACGGCGTGCCCCGCCGCCAGCAGTGCGGGTGCCAGCCGCAACATGGCCGCGGCGCCGGGCTGGGCGTCGATGCGTCCGGCCGCCGGCGGCAGCCGCGGGCCATAGGCGGCAAAGGCGTTTCCGGCCAGCACCCAACCGGCCGGCACGGGAACGTCCTGCGGCGCCGACAGGGCCGCTGCACCCTGCGCCTGCCATTGCATGCCGTCATGCATCCAGGCGGCTGTGTACACCTCGTCCATGCGGGCATCGAGCACGGCCTGCACCCGGGACACGCCAGCCGAATGGCGGGCTTCTTCGGCCACAGCCAGCAGGGTGTCCACCGGCAGCACCGGCACACCCGCACCAAAAGCCAGCCCTTGAGCCACGGCACAGGCAGTACGCAGGCCCGTGAACGATCCGGGTCCGGCACCAAAGGCCACAGCGTCAAGTTCCCCTAGTGCCATGCCGGCCTGGTCCAGAAGCGCCAAGGCCTGCGGGATCAGTGTGGCCGAAGCCTGTGCCCCCCCGGGGCCGCCATGCTGCCAGACCTGCAGGGCCTCCCCTTGCCAATGCCCCACCGCAATGGACAGCGCCTCCGTGCTGGTATCAAACGCTAGAACCTTCATCCACCGATTATCAAGCCGCTTGATAATCGGTGGATGACCCCCCCCCGTGTGCTGGCCACCCTGCTCGGCCTGCTGTGGCTGGCCGGCCAGGCCATGGCGCAGGCGTTCCCTCCCGAAGTGGACGCGGCCCTGGCGCGCGCCAAGATCCCGCGCGACGCCGTCACGCTGCTGGTCGCTGACGTGGACGGCCGGGCTTCGCCACGCCTGGCCCATCGCACTGGCGTCCCCGTGAATCCGGCTTCCATCATGAAGCTGGTCACCACGTTTGCCGGACTGGAATTGCTGGGCCCTGCCTTTGCCTGGGCCACGCCGGTGCACCTGGAAGGCGCTGTGCGCGACGGCACGCTGTACGGCAACCTGTACATCCGCGGGCTGGGCGACCCCAAGCTGGTGGCCGAAAGGCTGTGGTTGTTGCTGCGCCGGGTGCAAGGCCTGGGCATCCAGCAGATTGCCGGCGACATCGTGCTGGACCGCAGCGCTTTTGATGTGACCGAGCAGGACCCAGGGGCCTTCGACGGAGAGCCGCTGCGGCCCTACAACGCTTCGCCCGATGCGCTGCTGATCAACTACAAGTCGGTGGTCATGACCTTTGTGCCCGACCGCACGGCCGGCACGGCGCAACTGCACGTGGAACCGCCGCTGGCCGGGGTGCAGGTGCCGTCGAGCGTGCCACTGGTACAGACCGAATGCGGCGACTGGCGCGGCACACTCAAGGCCGATTTCAGCGACCCGCAACGCATCCGCTTTGCCGGCGGCTATCCGGCTTCCTGTGGCGAACGAAACTGGCCCGTTGCCTATGCCGCGCCCCGCAGCTACGGCGTGCGGGCGGTCGCAGGCATGTGGGCGTCCCTGGGCGGCAAACTGTCAGGCCAGGTGCGTGAAGGCCGCACACCGGCAGGACTTGCGGCCAGCTTCGAATTGCAATCGCCCGCGCTGGGCGAAGTGATCCGTGACATCAACAAGTACAGCAACAACGTGATGGCGCAACAGCTGTTCCTGACCTTGAGCCTTCAGCAAAAGGGCACGGGTACGGCGGACGGCTCGCGCGAGTTGCTGCGCCAGTGGTGGACAGCACGTTTTGGCACGACTGACCTGCCGGTCATGGACAACGGTTCGGGCCTGTCCCGCGAGTCACGCATCACGGCGCAGGCACTGGCGCGCATGCTCCAGGGCGCCTGGGTGTCACCCGTCATGCCCGAACTGATGGCCTCACTGCCGATCACCGGTGTGGATGGCACCCTGCGACGCAGCCGCGCACGCGGCGCAACCGCCCACCTGAAGACCGGCAGCCTGCGCGATGTCACCGGTGTGGCGGGCTACGTGCTGGGCGCCAGCGGCCGCCGCCACGTGCTGGTGGCCATCGCCAACCACCCCAATGCCAACGCCATGCGTCCGGCGATCGACGCACTGATTGAATGGGCAGCGCGCGATCTCCAGGGCCAATGACCCTGCACCATGCCATCTTCTGAACTGATCGGCTACCTTGCCGCCTTCCTGACCACCTGCAGCTTCGTACCGCAGGCCTGGCTGACATTCCGCACCCGCGATGTCAGCGGTATTTCACTGGGCATGTACAGCGTCTTCACCACCGGCGTCGCACTGTGGCTGGCATACGGCCTGTTGCTGGGCGCCTGGCCGATCGTCGTGGCCAATGCCGTAACGCTGGCTCTGGCGCTGGCCATCCTGGTCATGAAGCTGCGGTTTCGCTGACGACGGCGTCGCCTAGGCGACCCGGGGCCTGAAGGCACCCGTACTTACCCGTTATCACCCACTCGCGGCCGGAATTAGCATGTTGCTTTCCACAAAAACGAACGTCCGTTCTATTTTCAACAAAGGAGACAACATGAAGCAACTTCACGTTTTGAGCGCCGTGGCTGCGGCGTCCCTGCTGGCGGCCTGCGGTGGTGGTGGTGGTGACGACAACACCCGCGGCGGCATCAAGGAAACCCCCCAGACAGTGGCGACGGTGACCACTGCCCAGATTGACGCAGCCACCGCCGCCAACGGCCTTCAGGCCCTGACAGGCAAGGCCAAATGCGATGTGCGCGTGGTGTCGCTCAACTACGCCACCGTCGGTGTCAATGGCGAGGCAACCAACGCGTCAGGCGCCCTGCTGGTCCCCACGGGCGCGGCCTGCCTGGGTCCGTTCCCGCTGGTGGCCTATGCCAAGGGCACGGACGTCCAGAAGCCCCGCACGCTGGCCAATCCCGCCGACGGCGAGACCGCCCTGCTCAGTGCCATGTACGCCGCACAGGGCTATGCCGTGGTGGCTACCGACTACCTGGGTTTTGCCAAGTCCGGATACTCGTATCACCCGTACCTGCATGCCGATTCCGAGGCCAGCTCGATCATTGACGCCATCCGCGTGACGCGCAACGTGGCGGCGCTGCAGGGTTTCGGCCTGTCGGGCAAGGTGATGCTGACCGGCTATTCACAAGGCGGCCATGCCTCCATGGCGGCGCACCGCGCGATCGAGCGCGACATGCCCGGTGAAATCAATGTGGTGGCCGGTGCCCACCTGTCCGGCCCCTACAACCTGTCGGGTTCGCTGCAGATTCCCACGGCGATCGCTGGCGTGCAGTTCTTCGTGCCCTACCTGGTCACTGCCTGGCAAAAGGTCTATGGCGGCATCTATTCGAATGTCACCCAGGCCTTCAAGCTGCCCTATTCGAACTACATCGAGACGCTGCTGCCCAACCCCACGCTGACCTATACCACGCTGGTCACCACGGGCGCGCTGCCTGGCGCTGCCGGCGAGACGCCCACGCAGGCGCGCGACGCTGTCTTCCAGAGCGCCTTCCTCACCGATGCGCAGACCAACACCAACAGCCCGCTGTACCTGGCCGCCAAAAAGAATGACCTGCTGGGCTGGAACCCGAAGTCGCGCACCCTGCTGTGCGCCGGCGCAGGCGACCCCACCGTGCCACCGGCCGTGCACATGAACGTGGCCAAGGCTGACTTTGCCAGCCGCAACCTCACCAATGTGACCACTGTGGATGTGGATGCCTTTGTGCGGGCCACTTTCGGGATCAACGGCGCCGCACCGACCGATGTGACATCGGCGGCGTTCGCCACCTATTACAGCAACTACCACGGCACATATGTACCGCCGTTCTGCCATGCGCAGGCTCGGGCGGTGTTTGACACCGTGAAGTAAGCGGGCCGGGCATTCACCCGGTCATGAAAAAGGCGCCCTGGGGCGCCTTTTTTTTGCGTCAGGCGTGAATCACGCCCGGATTACCAGCGCGCGCGAACCCTGTTGTAGGCGTACTCGCCGAACAGGCGATGAGCCTGGGGCGTGGGGTAGATGCGATCTGCAAAGACATGCTTGTTGTAGTCCACACCCGCCACGATGGTGCCCGTGTTGCACAGGGCCGAGTTGACCTGGCCAGGGCCAGTGCCGATACCCGCACCTGCATCCACCGAGGTGCAGACCACACCAGCCGAATCGGTCAGGTTGTAGCTGCCAGGGGAGGCCGTGATCAGGTTGTAATGCAGTGCGGCATCGACATACAGGACGTTATTCCCCAGGTCCACGATGGAAACCAGCAGCTCTTCATTGAAGCGCGTTGATGCCTCCAGCAGCAAGTCACCCTGCGCGATGGCGGCGGCCCACGGTGTCTTGGCAAGGTTGAAAGTGCCGGTGACCACGACATACCGGGCCCCGGCTGTCACCAGGCGACGCACCTGCGCACCCAGTTCACGTCCGGCTTGACGGGCATTGGCCACCATCTGCGCGCCCGTTTGCGTGCCGGCGCGTACAGCGGCCATCTGCGCAACCAGGTCGCTGATGCCGCCACCGATCACCAGCACATCGTTGGTGCCGATGGTGTTGGTAGCCAGGAAGCGGTCCACCTGTTCAGTGACTGTCAGCGTCGCAGTTCTGCCGGCGGCATCCGGTTTGAGCGTGACACGCGCGTTGCCGCGCGCATAGGACAGCCCGCCAGCAGATGCGGTGGTGATGTTCTGACCAAACAGGTTGATCATGTACTGCGCCCAGACATTGGCGCTGCCGTCGTTGACGGTGTAGCGGCTGCCGCCCTCACCCAGATCACTGAAGCCGTCGCCGAAAACGACAAAGCGCGAAGGCACGAGTGCCGATTCAGTCGTGCTTGAGCCGCACGCAGCGATCAGCGCGGTTGAAGCGCACACGAACGCCAGCACAGCGCGGCGCATCCAGGTTCTTGCCATTGAGATCTCCAAAGTACTTGCCGGGTAGTTTAACGACAGCAGGCCCATCAGGCGGCCGCTGCACGCTGCAGGCGGTCGCGCACGCCTTCCCATTCGGGAGTGTCGGGAGGTGTCTCAACCCAGATCAGCGACACCCCGGCTGCGTCAAATTCGCGCAGCACTGCGAACAGCTGCTGCGCTGTCATGGCCGCGTCATCCGGCATGCGTCGCCGCACAATGCGATCCGAGCGCGAGCGCAACACCTTGCGCGACCAGACGGCGATGCCAGCAGCCTCTGCGCCCAGCAGGTCCAGTGCGGTCTGCAGCGCGGCAGCGTCCATCAGCCGCACCCGGGCAGTCGGCGCATAGTGCGCCTCCAGTGTGCCGGAAGCGCGCGGCGCGGCTGGCAAGCCTGCTTCCAGATCCTGCTGGGAGCGCACGGGCTGGCCGCAGGCCGCGCCAACCTGCTCGCGTGTGATCGCGCCGGGACGCAACAGCACAGGCACACCCCGGGTGCAATCGATGATGGTGGATTCGATGCCCACGTCGCACGGCCCACCGTCCAGCACCAGCAGGCTGTCGCCAAATTCGGACTGGACATGGGCGGCTGTGGTGGGGCTCACGCGGCCAAAGCGGTTGGCGCTGGGGCCGGACAGGCCGTGCACCGGCGGGATCGCCTTCGCGCAGGCAGCGAGCAATGCCAGCGCCACGGGATGCGACGGGCAGCGCACGCCGATGGTGTCCTGCCCGCCGGCGGAGGCCGCTGCCACGCCTGGTCGGCGCGGCACGATCAGCGTCAGCGGACCGGGCCAGAACGCTCGCATCAGGGACCGGGCGAACCCGGGCACATCCTGCGCAAAGTGATCCACTTCCTGCGGGCCGGCCACATGCACGATCAGGGGGTGGTCACTGGGTCGTCCCTTGGCCGCGAAGATGCCTGCCACGGCGGCGTCACTGGACGCGTCGGCACCCAGCCCGTAAACCGTTTCGGTCGGGAAAGCCACCAGCCCGCCGGCGGCAAGCACCGCCACAGCCTGGTCCACAGCGCCAGCATCCTGGCCGTTGAGGATCATCAGAAAGCCTCGATGCCCAGAAGGGCCGCAGCCTGCAAGGCAGTGGCGCGTACCGCGGCTGCGTCAGCGCCAGTCACGTTCAGGTGACCCATCTTGCGGCCCCGCCGCGCTTCGGTCTTGCCATACAGGTGCAGGTGCGTGCCCGGCAATGCCAGCACCTGGCTCCAGGGCGGTGTCTGCGCCGTATCACCCTGGTGGAACCACAGGTCGCCCAGCAGGTTGAGCATGATGGCGGCGCTGTGCTGGCGTGGCTGCACGAGCGGCAGGCCGGTCATGGCGCGCACCTGCAGCTCGAACTGGGACACGTCGCAAGCATCCATGCTGTAGTGGCCGCTGTTGTGCGGGCGCGGTGCCATTTCGTTGACCACCAGCGAGCCGTCAGCCAGCACGAAATACTCGACGCACAACACGCCGGTGTAGTCCAGCCCCTGGGCAATGGAGCGGGTGGACTGCACGGCCAGGAGCTGGCGCTCGACCGGCATGGACTGGGCATGCACCTCGGTCACGGCGAGGATGCCGTCGCGGTGCAGGTTCAGCTGGGGCGGCAGGTTCACCACCTGCCCGTCGCGCCCACGCGCGACGATGACGGAGATTTCGGCGGCCAGTGGCAGCATCTTTTCCAGCACGCAAGGCACCTGCCTGAGCTGTTGCCAGGCAGCGGCCAGCTCTTCGCGCGTTTTCACGCGGATCTGGCCTTTGCCGTCATAGCCCAGGCGCGTGGTCTTCACGATGCCGGGTAGCAGGTCGTCGCCCACCGCTGCCAGCTGCGCTGCAGTCTCGATGACGGCGTAAGGCGCGCAAGCGACACCACAACGGGTGAAATGGGCTTTTTCGGCCGCGCGGTCCTGGGCCACCGCCACAGCGTCACCTGCGGGCGCCACCGGCCGCGCGGCCGCCAGCGCACGCAGCGATTGCGCGGGAACGTTTTCAAATTCCGTGGTGATGGCGGCGCTCAGGCGGGTCAACTCAGCCAGACCGGCGGCGTCTTCGTAGCCGGTTTGCACATGGTGGTGGCTGACCAGCCCGGCCGGGCTGGTGGGGTCAGCGTCGAGCACGGCCGTGAAATAGCCCATTTGCTGCGCGGCATGGGCAAACATGCGGCCCAGCTGGCCGCCGCCCATGACGCCCAGCGTCGCCCCGGGAAGGATCACGTCGTTCATACGGGCGGCAACGTCATGGCACGCGCAGCTTCCGTCTGTTTCGAGCGGAAGTTTTCCAGCTTGCCGCGAAGGACCGCGTCTTCATTGGCCAGCAACGCCACCGCAAACAGGGCAGCGTTGGCCGCGCCCGCATGGCCTATGGCAAACGTGGCTACCGGAATGCCCTTGGGCATCTGGACGATGCTGTGCAGCGAATCCACGCCCTGCAGGTGCTTGCTGGCCACCGGCACGCCCAGCACCGGCACCGTGGTCTTGGCCGCCAGCATGCCCGGCAGGTGGGCTGCGCCCCCGGCGCCGGCAATGATGGCCTTGAGGCCGCGGCCGGCAGCTGCCTGAGCATAGTCAAACATGTCATCCGGCATGCGATGGGCTGAAACAACCCGGGCCTCGTGGGCGATACCGAATTCCTGGAGAATCTGGACTGCGTGCTGCATGGTGTCCCAGTCTGAACTGGACCCCATGACGACACCGATGAGGGGGGTCATTGGCTGGCTCCTAAAGATTGAATTTTACGTTTTGGACCTGAACTGCCCGCCATGATCGACGTCACCATTGAAAATTTCGAGTCCGAGGTCATTGCCGCCTCGATGGAAACACCTGTGCTGGTGGACTTCTGGGCGCCCTGGTGCGGGCCCTGCAAGGTCATTGGTCCGCTGCTGGAGAAGCTGGAAACTGACTACGCCGGCCGCTTCAAACTGGTCAAGATCGACTCCGACCAGGAGCAGCAGCTGGCCGGTGCATTCGGCATCCGCAGCATCCCCACCTGCATCCTGCTCAAGGGCGGCCAGCCGGTGGATGGCTTCATGGGTGCACTGCCCGAAGGCAAGATCAAGGAGTTCCTGGACAAGCACGTACCCGCCGAGCAGGAACTGGAAGCCGAAGCCGCGGAAGAAGAGGCCCTGGACGCACTGGCCGAAGGCGACACCGGCGCCGCCCTGGAAAAGCTGCAGCATGCCGTGGCGACCGACCCGGCCAATGACGACGCGCGGTTTGACTACGTGAAGCTGCTGCTGCAGCTGGGCCGCACGGATGATGCAAAGGTGGCGTTTGCGCCGGTGATTGCCAAAACGGCCGCTGTGCGCCGCTTCGATTCACTGCAACGCTGGCAAAACGCCATTGATTTCGCCGGCGCACAAGCTGACGGAGCCGCCCCGTTCGACGCTCGCATTGCCGCCAACAAGCGGGACTTCGAGGCACGCTTTGGCAAGGCCCAGTGGCTGATGGCGCACCAGCAATGGACGGCTGCCATGGACGAGCTGCTGGAGATCCTGATGCGTGACAAGGCCTGGAGCGACGATCTTGCGCGCAAGACCTACATCGCCATCCTGGACGTGATCGAGCCGCCCAAGCCCAAGGTGGCGGAAGGCCAGATCCCGCCGGACGACCCGGTGGTGGCCACCTACCGCCGCCGCCTGTCCAGCGTGGTGTTGAGCTAGGACCAGCTGCGGTCTCGCATGAGACGCGCGTAGCCGTCCACGAACGCGCCGTGGCTGTCATCCGGCCAGGGTGTGGAGAACAGCCCGCTGTGCACGTCCAGTGGGTGGCACAGCGGCCCGGACAACTCCTTGACGTCCACGCCTCGCAGGTCAGAACCCGGCGCCGGGCCATGTCGGCCCAACCGCGCGCCGATGTCCGGCACCGTGCCGGACTGTTGCGCCGCCTCGAGCGTGCGGTCCTTTGGCGACCACACCACAGAGATGGCAGCGCAACTGCGCCGCAGCATCGCCCCGTCCTCCGAGGCAAACAGGCCGGCAGGCACATCGGCGGCATTCACTATGCAGTGATCCACAAACGGGAAGCGCAGGTCCGCCGGCTGCAGCAGCGCCAGCGTGGCCAGCACCAGCCTGTTGCCCAGGCTGTGGCCCAGGATGCTGAGCCCCGCACCAGCCAGGTCGGCCGCGGTGCGTGCCTGCTCCAGCCAGGGCGCCATCAGCGCCGCCGCCGCAGGAATGCGGTTGATGTTGTCCTGGTAGGTGGCTTTCAGCGCGAAAATGCTTTCGCGGTCGTTGGTGGCCCAGTCGAAAGCCAGACACACCCCCAGTGAGCCCGCTCCCGCAGCGTTGAAGAACAGGCGATCCACTTCGGCGTACTGCTGGATGACCTGTTCGCTGCTCTTGCGGTTGCCGTGGACAAACACGCACAGTTGCCGTTGCGCCGCGCCGTAACGCGCCTGCAGGTCCTGAAACGCCCGCAACACCAGACCGAAAAACTGCGCTGCGCTGGCCACTTCAGTCCAGCCGGCCAGGCTGCGCGCTTGCGCCTGAAGACCCGTGCCGGGGTAGGTGAAGTAGCGCAACGTGCCGGTCGCGTCGTCCGTGGGCCTGTCGCCGTCAATGCGCCGGTTCGTCACAAGGAAGCGGGTGGAAAACGGCGCAGCCAGCACTGCGGCGTCCAGCGTCACCGGATCAGCATCCACCTCGGTGACCGGCGTGGGTACCGCAGCCCAAGCCAGTTCCTGCTGGCCGCCACGTGTGAAGCTGGCCTGGAACTGCGGCTCATCGCGGCCTTTTTCATACAGCCGTACCGTGGCTTGATCACCCTGCAAGGCCAGCAAGCCGAAGTTTTCGTCCCCATCCTGGGCGGCACCGGAGCTGATCACTTCGAGCAGGCCGGGATGCTGGATCGGCTTGACATTGCGGTGCAGGTCGCCGCAGAACAGGATCACGTTACCGGCCTGGGCGGCCACAGACTTGAGCTCGGCCGCCTCTTCGTACATCTGCCAGTAATCCTCGCGCAGCTTCTGTTTGACGCTGTAGGGCCGCCCGCTGACCAGCACCGACCAGCCCCCGCTGTTGGCTTGCAGCCCCGCCACCACCTGCGCCCAGTCGGCCGGTCGCTGCATGCGCCGCGGCGCATCAGCCCGGGAGCTGTGGGCATGCATGCGCAGGACAGGCAGGAAAACCCGCACACCTGGCCACGAAAGCACTACATCCACGCCGCGCTCGCCGGCATCCGCTGTGGCTTGTGCCAGGGTGGGCTCACCTGGATAGGGTTTGCCAGTCTCGAATGCACGCAATGCGTCGCGGAACATCTCGAACAGATATCGGGTAATGCGCCGCTTCTCAATTGAAAAGCGCGGGTCGGTGCCAAAGGCATTGTTGTAGCCAAAGTCGTGGTCGTCCCAGACCATGCCCACGCGACGCTTGCCACCGTCCCGGGGCAACGTGGCCAGCAGCGACTGGAACTGCGGTACCTCGTACTGACCCCGGTACTGGCCGTACATGAGCGAAAGGAACTCCTGCGCGGACATCTTGAGCTGGGGCTTGCCGATGGCGTCCCACACACCGTAGCCGCTGTAGACCTGGTCGCCCGAGAGCAGCAGGCCGTCCAGGCCCTGTGGCGCCCGCGCACGAAGGGTGTCCCATACCGGTTGAATCGGCTTGCCGTCCAGCAATTCGCAGGACGACAGGCGCATGCACGAAGCCAAGCCGATCAGCATGAGGTCTCCTCCTTGGGAACAGGTTCGCCATGCTAGCGGCAGCACAAGGCACCGCGCATCGTCAGTTCGGGGGATGGCCGGCCGGATCAGGCCGGCGCGCGCGCCGGGGTCAGGCCGTCAGGCGCTGCATGGCTTCCCGGTATTTGGCGGCCGTCTGTTCCACCACCTCGCGCGGCAGGCGCGGTGCGGGTGGCGTTTTGCCCCAGGGTTTGCCGTTGACCTGGGCCTGCTCCAGCCAGTCGCGCAGGAACTGCTTGTCGTAGCTGGGCGGATTGCGCCCCTCTGCAAGGCTCTGCGCCCAGGTTTCGGCCGGCCAGTAGCGCGATGAATCCGGGGTAAGTACCTCGTCCATCAACACCAGCGTTCCGTCCTTGTCCAGGCCAAACTCGAACTTGGTGTCGGCAATGATGATGCCCTTGGTGGCAGCGAATTCGCTGGCCGCCTTGTAGATGGCGATGCTGATGTCCCGGATGCGGGCGGCCATCCCGTGGCCCACGATTTCCACCGTCTTTTCAAAGGTGATGTTTTCGTCGTGCTCGCCCATCTCGGCCTTGGCCGCAGGGGTGTAGATGGGCTCGGGCAGCTTGCTTGCGTTTTTCAGGCCCTCGGGCAGTGGCACGCCGCAGACCGAGCGGCTGTCCTGGTATTCCTTCCAGCCGCTGCCGGCCAGGTAACCGCGGACAACAGCTTCCACAGGAATGGGTTTCAGGCGCTTGACCAGCATGGCGCGGCCCTTGATCTGGGCGGCTTCAGCCGGGGTCACAACGCTCTCGGGCGCGTCACCGGTCAGGTGGTTGGGGCACAGGTGTCCCAGGCGCGAGAACCAGAACAGCGCCATCTGGGTCAGCAGTTCGCCCTTGCCGGGAATGGGTTCGCCCATGATCACGTCGAAAGCGCTGATACGGTCGCTGGCGACCATGAGGATGCGGTCGTCGCCTACGGCGTAGTTGTCGCGGACCTTGCCGCGGGCCAGCAGTGGCAGCGAGTTGAGGGCGGAAGTGTGCAGTGCGGTGGTCATGTCGGTCGGAAAGTAAAAAGGCCCGTTGAACAGTCAACGGGCCATGAACCATTCAGCCGGATTATCTCAGGCTCAGTTCACCACCTGGGCCAGCTCGCCCTTGCTGTAGCGGGCGGCCACGACCTGCAGGCTTTCGCCCTTGATCTTTCCGGCCTGGCCTTCACAGCCGAATTCGAGGTAGCGCGCCTTGCAAACCTGCTTGGCGGCTTCGCGGGCAGGCTTGAGCCATTCGCGGGCGTCGAACTTGTCGGGGTTTTCGGCCAGAAACTTGCGCACCGCGCCGGTCATGGCCAGGCGGATGTCGGTGTCGATGTTGATTTTGCGCACGCCGTGCTTGATGGCTTCCTGGATCTCGGAAACCGGCACGCCGTAGGTCTGCTTCATTTTGCCGCCGTACTGGTTGATGATGGCCAGCAGTTCCTGCGGCACCGACGACGAGCCATGCATGACCAGGTGGGTGTTGGGGATGCGCTTGTGGATTTCCTTGACGCGGTTGATCGCCAGAATGTCGCCGGTGGGCGGGCGGCTGAACTTGTAGGCGCCATGGCTGGTGCCGATGGCGATGGCCAGCGCATCAAGCTGGGTGGCCTTGACGAACTGGGCGGCTTCTTCCGGGTCGGTCAGCATCTGGCTGTGGTCCAGCTTGCCTTCGGCACCAATGCCGTCTTCCTCACCAGCCTCGCCGGTTTCCAGGTTGCCCAGGCAACCGAGCTCGCCTTCGACCGTCACGCCGACCTTGTGGGCCATGTCCACCACCTGGCGAGTGACATCCACGTTGTAGCTGAAGTCAGCGGGGGTCTTGCCGTCTTCGCGCAGCGAACCGTCCATCATGACCGAGCCAAAACCCAGGTTGATGGCGCCCTGGCAGACCTGCGGCGTGGTGCCGTGGTCCTGGTGCATGACCAGCGGAATCTGGGGATACGCTTCAACGGCGGCCAGGATGAGGTGCTTGATGAAAGGCTCGCCCGCGTACTTGCGCGCACCGGCGCTTGCCTGCAGGATGACCGGCGCACCGGTTTCCTTGGCCGCTTCCATCACGGCCTGAACCTGCTCCAGGTTGTTGACGTTGAATGCCGGAATGCCATAGCCGTTTTCGGCGGCATGGTCCAGCAGCTCGCGCATCGAGACGAGTGCCATGTGAAATCCCCAGGGAAATGTTGGTAACGGGTTGGTAACTGCCCGGATTTTACTTCGGCGGCGCATTGGCAAGGCCCAGAAAGGCCTGCAGCTCCTCCCGCACGGGTGACAGGAATTTCAGCGGGGCGGCCACGGACGCCAGTACCGTCACATGGCTGACGCCGTCCAGCAGCCGCACAGTTGTATCAATGCCGGCGGCTTTCAGCCGTCCAGCCAGGCCCTGGGTGTTGCGCGCCGGGTCCACCAGGCTGTCCCGGTTGGCGGCGACAAGAAGGGTGCGCGGCGCCCTGGGCGACACATGCTCCACGGGCTGTGAATCGCGCGGGGTAGCAGGCCAGTTGAACGCGCGGCGGGTTTCGGGGTTTCCGATCGGCAGGAAGTCGTACGGGCCGGCGATGCCCACAAAACCGGCCAGCTGTTCACGCTGCGCTCCCAACCAGCGCGGGTCCAGGGCCATCATCGCGGCGTTGTACGCACCGGCACTGTGACCCATGACATGGATACAGGCCGGATCGCCGCCGAGCGCACGTGCATTGGCAAAGGCCCAGGCAACGGCTGCGGCGCAATCTTCCAGGAAGTCCGGGTACCTAGCCTGCGGATACAGCCGGTAGTCCGGAATCAGTGCGATGGCACCGCTGGAGGCCAGGAATTCCCCGACAAAGCGGTAATCCGCGCGCTCACCCGACGCCCAGTTGCCACCGTAAAAAAACACCACGACGGGAGGCGCGGCGGCCTTGCCGGGCAGCGGCCGGTACACATCAAGGCGCTGGCGCGGCCCCGGGCCGAAAGCCAGGCCTTCGCGACCATCATAGGTATGTACAGGAACCAGCGCATTCAGTGCCCTGACAGCCGAGCAACCCGGGAGCAAGGCGGCCACGGCCGCCAGAAGACCAGTTCTTCGGACCATGCGAGCTCCATGCGGGGTTTGCGGCAATGCCATACCCAAGGCATACGTCGGCCACAGGCCCGCGGATTCAATCGCGCACGATTCGCTCGACCGACGCATCAGTGCTTGTCGGTCCAGCCGGTTCGGACTGGCTTCAGCCGACGCGACAGATCTTCAGCATGTTGGTGCCACCAGGCGCACCCATGGGTTCGCCACAAGTAATGGCATAGACGTCGCCGCTGACCACAATGCCACGCTTCTTGAGATGGCTTTCAGCCTGGTCCAGCGCAGTGTCGCGCTCGGCGCTCTGGTCCATCAGCAGGGGTCGCACATTGCGAAACAGTGCCATCTTGCGCTGGGTGGCCAGCTTGGGGGTCAGCGCGTAGATGGGAATATGGATGCGGTGCCGGCTCATCCACAGCGGCGTGGAGCCTGAATCGGTCAGCGCCACAATGGCCTTGCACCCCAAGTGGTGCGCCGTGAACAGCGCGCCCATGGCGATGGACTGGTCGATGCGGTTGAAGGCCATGCCAGTGAAATCAGCGTCCAGCTTGATGTCTTCAGCTTTTTCGGCCTCGGAACAGATGTTGGCCATCTCGATGATGGTCTCCAGCGGGTACTTCCCGGCGGCTGTTTCGGCCGACAGCATGACGGCGTCGGTACCGTCCAGCACGGCATTGGCCACGTCGCTGACTTCAGCACGGGTGGGCACCGGGTTGGTGATCATGGACTCCATCATCTGGGTCGCGGTGATCACCACCTTGTCGAACTCGCGGGCCAGCCGGATCATGCGCTTTTGCAGTGCGGGCACGGCGGCATTGCCGACTTCCACCGCCAGGTCGCCGCGCGCGACCATGATGCCGTCGCTGGCCTTGAGGATGGATTCCAGGTTGGGGATGGCCTCGGCACGCTCGATCTTGGCGATCAGGCCCGGCTTGTGCCGGTATTCCGCTGCAGCCACATTGCAGAGCTGGCGCGCCATTTCCATGTCGGTGGCGTTCTTGGGGAAACTCACGGCCACGTAATCGGCCTGGAAGCTCATCGCCGTGCGGATGTCTTCCATGTCCTTGGCAGTCAGTGCTGGTGCGGTCAGGCCGCCGCCCTGCTTGTTGATGCCCTTGTTGTTGGACAG
>CAZUJD010000012.1:0-21897 GCA_964620025.1 uncultured Ramlibacter sp.
CTTGAGAAACGCCTCTGCACTTCCCTTGACATGGGCCATTGCACCAAAGGTGTCAAAGCCGGACTCGAGAAATGCCTGTAGCGAACCGAGGCCGGAAGCAGCCGCTGGGCCGCGCATCATCTTGAGCATCAGGCGTAACCCGGGCGTGCGTGTGAGCTTGATCATTTCATTGCCGATATCGAGTACGACGCGCAACTGATCCTCACGCTGTTGACGCCCGGCGACACGGCGCCAGGCCTGCACATAGCGCGCAGCGTCAGTGCCGGTAGTGTCACGCCAAACGTGACCCATGGCATGGTCGAGCTGCTCGGTCAACAGATGCAGCTGTGCAAGGGCTACAGCCGTACCGGCGACCTGGCGAGGAAACAGGCGTTGCACAGCACCGGCGATGCGCGCAAACTGCGCGTCGCGCTCAGCGTAATCCTTGGCGCTGTAGAGCTCCTCCAGAAAGAATCGCGCGGCAGCGGCATGCGCACCCCCGGCCAGCAAATCTGAATAGGTGCCGCCAAAGCGCTGGGCCTGGAATGTCTTGACCGCCGCGACGGCCGCATGGAGCGTTGCATCACCCGTGCAAGCCTGACGCAACTGCACGACTTGGGCGACTGCTTGGCGGATCTGCTGGGCGGCTTCCATACAAACCCCGAGTCTATCTAGGCGCCGGCCTCTACAGGGCGGGCGTTTTCGCATGCGATAGTGCCCGCATGCAAAGAAGAAGTCTGCTGAAACTGGGCGCAGCGTCAGCGATTGTGTTGGCCGTCGCCGGGGCGGGTGTTGCCAGGATGGCGCCTGGCTGGTCAGGCGGCAAGCTCACGCCGGCTGGCCGCATGGTGTTTCGTGCCGCCGGCGCAGCCATTCTGGAGGGCAGTTTGCCATTGGGAAACCAACCTCGCGAACTGGCCCTGGACGGCCTGCTGGAGCGGATCGAAAGTTTGGTTATGGCTTTGCCGCCGCACATGCAAAAAGAGCTGTCCCTGTTGCTGGCCGTGTTGGCCAGCGCACCGGGTCGACAGCTTGTCGCCGGATTGGGCGCTGACTGGTCCAATGTCCCGGTCGTGACGTTGCAGAGTGCCTTGCAGGCCATGCGCCTGTCGGCACTCGGACTGCGCCAGCAGGCTTATCACGCGCTGCATGACATCGTGGGTGGAGCCTATTTCTCCGACACCCAAACCTGGGCACAACTGGGCTACCCGGGGCCCCTGAAAATATGAGGACCCGACAGCAATGAGTGCCGTACAAGACCCCATTCGCGAGGGGCTGAAGCGGGGCTGGAAAGTCCATGGCGGCAAGCTGGCTCCACCCCCCGTGACGCTGGATTGTGATGTGGCCATCGTAGGATCCGGAGCTGGTGCAGGCATCACGGCCGAGCTGTTGGCTCGCGCCGGGCTCAAGGTGGTGATGATTGAGGAAGGGCCGCTTCGCAGCAGCACGGACTTCAATCAGCAGGAGTCAGTAGCTTATCCGTCGCTGTATCAGGAAAGTGCCGCGCGAAAGACAGAAGACAAAGCCATCAGCATCCTGCAGGGGCGTTGCGTCGGAGGGTCGACCACGGTCAACTGGACCAGTTCGTTTCGCACGCCACCTGCCACACTTGCGTACTGGCGGCATCAATACGGACTGACCGACTACACAGAGGCGTTGCTTTCGCCCTATTTCGGGCAAGCCGAGGTCAGGCTGGCAATCAGTCCCTGGTTGACGCCACCCAACGAGAACAATGACCTGCTGCGCCGAGGTGCGGCCCGGCTGGGCCTTCCTGCCGCAGCCATCCAGCGCAATGTCAAAGGCTGCTGGAACCTGGGTTCATGTGGGATGGGATGCCCCACCAACGCCAAGCAGTCCATGCTGGTCACCACCATTCCCTCGGCACTGGACCGTGGTGCGACACTGCTGACTGAAACGCGTGCACAGCGCTTCGAATTCGTTGGCAACCAGATCCATGCGCTGCACTGTGTTGCGGTGCTGTCCAACGGCGCGACTGACGAAACCCGCGCGCCAATGCGGGTAACGGCACGTCACTACGTGCTCGCTGCGGGAGCCATCAATTCACCGGCCCTGCTGCTGCGTTCAGGAGCCGTTGACCCCCATGGGCATTTGGGGCGGCGTACCTTTTTGCACCCGGTAGTCGTGTCTGCCGCAGTGATGCCCGAGAAAGTGGAAGGTTGGCAGGGGGCGCCCCAGACCATCTACACCGACCACTTCCTGGAGACCGATCCCATAGACGGGCGCATGGGTTACAAGCTGGAAGCACCTCCGCTGCATCCAGTCATCTTTGCTTCTACGGTAACTGGCTATGGAGCCGAGCATGCGGCGTTGCTGCGCCAGTTCCCCAAGACCCACGTACTGTTGGCCCTGCTGCGAGACGGTTTTCACCCTGACTCACCCGGTGGCAAGGTGGGGGTGCGCTCTGACGGGTCGGCCTCGCTGGACTATCCGTTGTCCGATTTCGTCATGGATGGCGCGCGTCGCGCCTTGTTGAGCATGGCCGAAATCCAGTTTGCCGCTGGTGCCCAACAGGTCCTGCCGGTGCATGAACAGGCGCGTCCCTACACCCGCTGGCAAGATGCCCGCGATGCCTTGCTCGCGCTGCCCATGAAACCCCTGCTGACCAAATTCATGAGCGCCCATGTCATGGGGGGGTGCGGTATGGCGGGCAGCGAAAACCAGGGTGTTACGCGTCCAGACGGTCGTCATTGGCAAATTGGCAACCTGTCGGTGCACGACGGATCGATATTTCCAACCAGCATTGGCGCGAATCCGCAGCTGTCAATTTACGGCATCGTCAACCGACTGGCCCAAAGTCTGGTTCGGGAACTGTCAGGCCGTGAAGTTTCATTGGTCTGAAAGCTGGCGCCGGATGCCATGATCGCCCGTCTGCAGCAATGTATCGTTGCGCTGTTGGTGTTGGTGCTGCTGGTCTGGGTGGAGTGGGCCTGGCCTCGCTCTCCTGCGCTGGCACTGGGTGGGGCGGCCATACTGGTTCTTGGGCACTCGACCGTATTGGCGCTCGAGTTTCTGATCGTGCGGTGGATCAATCGGTCCGATCCAGCGCCTCAAGCGTCCGTGGCGCAGTTGATCTGCGCGTGGTTGCAGGAGACCTGGGTGGCGCTCAAGGTGTTTGGCTGGAGACAGCCCTTCCGGTCTGGCGCTGAGCCAGACAACCTGTCGCCGCGCACCGTGGCCACCGGACGCTGTGGCGTGGTGCTGATCCATGGCTTCATGTGCAACCGTGGTTTCTGGACGCCCTGGCTGCAACGCCTGCGGGCAGACGGCCACCCGTTCATGGCAGTCAATCTGGAGCCCATCTTCGGCTCCATCGATGGCTATGCCCACATCATCGAGAAAGCCGTTGCGCAGGTCACTGCTGTGTCGGGCAGGCCGCCGGTGCTGGTGTGCCACAGCATGGGCGGGCTCGCGGCGCGGGCCTGGCTGCGTCAGGCGGCCGATGAACGCGTCGCACACGTCATCACCATCGGCTCCCCCCACGGCGGCACCTGGCTTGGGCGTTTCAGTCGGGCCGTCAACGGGCGCCAGATGCGACTTGGCGGCGAATGGCAGGCCGTTTTGGGGGCGGCAGAGCCGACCGGCCGCCGCAAGTTGCTGACCTGTTGGTATTCCAATGGCGACAACATCGTGTTCCCTGCGTCCACGGCAACCCTGAAGGGGGCTGACAATCGCTTCCTGGCAGGTGTTTCGCACGTTGCAATGGCGTTTCACCCCCAGGTGATGCACGCTTCGCTGGCGAAAATCACCGCCCTGTGAGATAGTCCCCTAAGGAAAAGTCGGGCTGCGCCGTGCAGTCTGTTGACGCCATGCATTGGCAGACTACAAAAGGATACATACGATGCCCTTGATCGTCGTCATGGAAGACGATGCCGGCACGCGAATGCTTGTTGCTTCGGTGCTGAAAAAAGACGGTTATGACGTGCTGACCGCGGAAAACGGCGCACTGGGCCTGCAACTGGTCCAGGAGCATCGCCCGGACCTGATCATCAGTGACGTGCAGATGCCTGAACTGAATGGTTTCCAGATGCTGGCCGCGGTGCGCCAAAACGCTGCGCTGGCAGCCACGCCGGTGATTCTGCTCACCTCGCTGCAGGAACGTGCGCACATGCGCATTGGCATGACCACCGGGGCAGATGACTACATCACCAAACCTTTTCGGCCAGGCGAACTGCGCGAGGCCGCAGCGGCGCAGCTCAACAAGCGCGTCATGCAGGCAACATTGCAAACCATGGCCGTTGGTGCCGCCGTGCAGGCCGCCCTTGAAGACCAGAAACACAACCTGGCCAAACTCTACGAGCAGCGCCTGGCCAAGGAATTGAGTGAGCGCTGGCCCACGGGCGACGGCAGCGAAGGCGACGAGCGGTTTGAACACGCCACCGTCCTGTTTGTGGACATTCCCAACTACGCCACCGTGGCCGAAAAGCTCAGTAGCGCCGAATTGACCGAGCTGGTCAAGAAGTTTTATGGCAGCGCAGGCGATACCGTCCACCTCTTTGGTGCGCGGCACATGCAGTTCATCGGCGAAGGGCTGCTGGCCGTTTTCGTCGACAGCACCGATACCAAATCAGTCAACCATGGCCTGCGGGCGGTGCGCGCTGCCCTGGGTCTCGTGGAGTCGGCCCATGCCATCCGCCAGTACATGCAAGCCCAGTACCCCGGTCGCGAACTGCCGCGGTTTGAAGTCAACGTGGGGCTGCACAGCGGCCCCGTGACACTCACTGTGCTTCAGGATCCGCTGCATGGCACTGCGGCCCAAACACTGCCTGTAGGCGATGCGGTGAGTGCGACCATGCTGCTGCAAAAGCAGGCCCACGACCTGGGTTGGGCCATCACCGCCAGTGTGAATACCTTGCGCAGCATCACGGGCGCCGTGCGCATTGACCGGCGTGCACTGGTGCAGCTGCCGGGGCGTTCGGTACCCATGGACGCGGCCGAGGTCGTCGGCCTGGCCCTTTGAGCCTGAGGCGGCGCTGATGCGTCTGTATTCGCTGCGCAGAATACTGGGCATCAGCCTGCTGCTGCTGACACTTGTGCCGGCGGTCCTGGTGGCATGGCTCATGGCCAGGGCCAGTTCACAGGCAGCCGAAGACCTTGCCGGCAGCATCCTGACGCACGTGGCCGGGCTGGTCCAGTCGGGGACTGAAGACCACCTGCGGCAGGCACACGGTGTGCTGAACGGGTTGTTTCCTGAGCGCATGTCGCCTGCCCAGGTCCAGCAGGCGAGGACATGGTTGCGCGACCCGGCGCAGTTTGAAGCCATGGCATTTGCCCTGACGCGCCAGTCGCCTTCGGTGCCGTTGCTTTACTTTGGCAACGTACGCGGCGAGTACTTTGGCGTGGAGAGCACGGCAGAAGGGGTTCGTGTCGGTATCCGCAGGCCGGATGATGCGGCCCGCAGCTTTTATCTTGCGCAGCGCCCGGGCGATCGCAGTCGGCCCCTGCGTGGTGAAGAAGGCCGTTTCGAGCCGCGCACGCGTTTCTGGTACGCAGGCGCCATGGAAGCCAAAGACCGGGTGTTCTCGGCGGTACAGGTTCAGCAAGGCCAGCTGATGGTCAGCCTGTCGCAGCCCGTGTATGACCCGGACGGCGGTGCGGCGGGCGTGTTCGGCACGGACTTGTACCTGAAGGCCTTGGCAGATGCATTGCGCACCCAGCGCATCAGTTCGCGCGGTGCGGCATTTGTGGTGGATGAAAAGGGGGCGCTTGTGGCCAGCTCTGCGGGTGACGCCCTGTTCAGACAGGTCGGCGGCCGCATTGAACGCAGCAGTCCGGGAGACAGCGCCAACAGCGTGATTCGCGCCAGTTTTGAAGGGTTGCAGGCACTGCTGTCCCGGCGCAGCGCCGATACGGTAGCCAGCGACACGCGCCTGCAACGCCTGCGCTCGGACGCGGGCACGCTGCTGATGGTGCAACGCCCTTTTGGCGAAGCGCTGGGCCTGCGCTGGACGCTGGTGGTGGCCGCGCCCGAGACAGACTTCACCGCTGAAATCAGCCGGGCCTGGCGGGTGTCCATGGGTGTGATCGCCGCCTTGGTAACGGTGGCCACGCTCATCGCCTTGCTGGTGGCAACCGGGATCGGCCAGCGGTTGCGGCGATTGAGCCAGGCCGCGGAACAGATCGGGCGCGGAGACGTGCCGGTCATTGACAAGTCAACCCGTATTCGTGAGATCAGGCAGCTGTCCGAGGTACTGCACGACAGCGCGCAGCAGCTTCAGGGCTACCAGGAGCAGGTCAGGAACGACGCTCGTGCCTTGCAGGAGGCCAACGAAACGCTGGAAGCCCGCGTGCAGCAACGCACCGCCGAGCTGGCTGCGTCGCGTGAAGAGGCGCTGGCGGCGGCCCGGGCCAAGGCGGCTTTCCTGGCCACCATGAGCCATGAAATCCGCACACCACTCAACGGTGTTGTGGGCATGAGTACGCTGCTGGCGGAAACGCCACTGGACGCCGAACAGCGCGACTACCTACAGACAGTGCGCCTGTCCAGCGACCAGTTGCTGGCGGTGATCAACGACATCCTGGATTTTTCGAAAATCGAATCAGGCAAGCTCGATCTGGAATCCGAACCCCTGAGCCTGCGGGGCGCGGTGGAGGAGGCCTGCGACATCGCTGCGCCGCGCGCCCGGGAAAAAGGACTGGAGCTGATTGTGGACGTGGCCGAAGCCCGGCCCGGCGGCATGCCCGCAGCCATCAGGGGCGACATCACACGTCTGCGCCAGGTTCTGATCAACCTGGTCAACAACGCCGTGAAATTCACCGAACGCGGCGAAGTTACCGTGCAGGTGCGCCTGGTTGCTACCGACGACGGCAATGGTCGTGCCGTGATTGAGTTTCGTGTCAGCGACAGTGGCATCGGGATACCGGAAGATCGGCTGCCTTCGTTGTTTGAGGCGTTCACGCAGGTGGATGCATCCACCACGCGCAAATACGGAGGCACCGGCCTGGGACTGGCGATCTGCAAGCGGCTGTCAGAGCTGATGGGGGGGCAAATTGGTGTGGAAAGCGAGCTGGGTCGTGGATCCACCTTCTGGTTCACCATAGCGGCCGAACCTACCGAAGAAGCAGCGCCGGCGCTGGGCCCGTCGTTGTTGGGTACCCTTCAGGCCAATCGTGCCCTGATCGTGGATGACCATGCCACCAACGTACGCATCCTGACGCGACAGCTTCAACTGTGGGGCATGGATGTGATCAGCGCAGAATCAGGAGCCCAGGCGCTGGCGCTGCTGCAACAAGCCAGCAGTGGTGGGCCCGGCCCGCAGGGTGGCGAAGCCTGGTTGCCCGACATCATCGTGACGGACATGCATATGCCTGAAATGGACGGGGTCACGCTGGCACGCACCATCCGCGAGCACCCGCAGTGGCGGGACATCCCGCTGCTGCTGCTGAGCTCGGGCTTCATGCCCGCCGGAGATGAAAACGCTGGCCTGTTTGATGCACGGCTTCTGAAGCCGGCCCGCCAGAGCCAGCTGTTTGACACCATTGCGCGCTGCATCTCCTCGGACGGTACCGGCGCCAGCAAGGCCGGCACGCTGGTCATGGATGTCAAAAAGCACGCCACCGTGCTGGTCGCCGACGACAATGCGGTCAACCTGAAGGTGGCATGTGCGATGCTGCTCAAGCTGGGCTACGACATCCTGACCGCGGTGGACGGGCGGGAAGCCGTCGAAGTGGTTGCGCACGCCATGATGCATGGGCACACCATTGACGCCATCCTGATGGACGTGAACATGCCTGATGTGGATGGATTGCAGGCCACGCGGCAGATACTGGCAGCCTGGGGTGGACGGGCCCCACCCATCATCGCGCTGACCGCTGCGGCATCCGCCGAAGACCGCGCCCGGTGTGAAGCAGCCGGCATGAACGATTACCTGACCAAACCGCTTCAGGTGGCTGCGTTGGCACAGGCCATCGAGAAATGGGTGCAGGCCGGGGCGCCAAAAGAAGCAGAAAGCGGCGAACTGGAGATGTCCGGCGCCATGTTGCCCGACGTGCCCCAGGCGGAACCGGATGGGCCGGTCATGGACTTCAGCCGGCTCAATGAGTTCAAGGAATTCGACGACGAAGCGCTCAGCATGACACGCGAAGTCGTGGGGCTGTTCATTGCAGACGCGCCACGCCGGCTGGATGCCATCGCCCAGGCCATCACCGCCGGTGATCCTGAGGAGCTGTCCCGGGCGGCCCATGCCCTCAAGGGGGCGGCGGGCAATATAGGTGCCGTGGCCATCCAGGCCGCCTGCGCCACACTCGAGGCCGATGCCAAGGCTGGCCTCAACGGGGATCTGGTTGCGCGCCTGCCGCAACTGCGCCGCCTGCTGGATGAAACGCGAGCCGCCCTGGCGCCCTGGTCCTGAAGGTACCTGCCTGGCGCCTTGTTAATTTTTCACAAAGATGCCGGGCATATTCACAGCACGATCTCCCTGCTTGTTCTTACGCTTGGCCTCAAGAGCAACAACGTTGGGGCGGCGGATCATGGACATGCTTTTGAATGGCGAAATTCAGGGGGTTAACCTGCTGGCAGGGGGCGGCTCAGGCGGTGACCCGACGCTGGCTCTCGTGCTGATGAACGAGCTGGCCTTTGGCGTAGTGGTGGTCACACTGCAGGGGCGCCTGGTGCAGGCCAACCAGCTGGCGCGTCAGGAACTTGCGCGCTGCCGCCTGCTCGGTGTCGCAGACCATCAGCTCAAAACCGCCAATCCCGACGATGCCCGTGCCCTGCAGGAGGCGCTGGTCAAGGCTGGGCATGGCAAGCGCAGCCTGGTATCCATGCCTGCGTCGGGTGGCTCGGTGGCCCTGACATTGGCAGTACTGCCGCTGCGGGCTGACGCCGGCGCCATGCCGACACATGCAGCTTTGATTTTTTCGCGTGCGTCGGTGTGTGAAAGCCTGATGCTGTGCTTTTTTGCCCGCACGCACGGCTTGACCAGTACCGAGGAACATGTGCTGGGCATCCTGTGCCAGGGCTATTCAGCGCCTGAAATCGCCGTGCAGATGAAAGTGGCTGTCTCCACCGTACGCAGCCATGTGCGCAGCCTGTGCGCCAAAACCCGCTCCAGCGGCGTGCGCGAGCTGATCAATCGCGTGGCTGTCCTGCCGCCAGTGGCGCCATCCGTGATGCACGAGCAGATGCACTGATGTAGTGCCATGCTAGAGTTTCCCCCAACGAGGGAAACGCCATGATCACACCAAGCCTTTCATTGACCCATGAAAAGCTCATTGCCGCTCTGAACCCGGGTCTGCGCAGCCTGGCGTTGCGCGGCACATTTCGCAACTACCGCAAGAACAGCATCATCATCAATGAGGGCGAGATCGGCGACTCGATGTTTGTATTGCTGGAAGGCAAGGTCCGGGTCTTTGCGACCGATCCCGACGGTCGTGAACTGACCTACGGTGAAATAGCGTCAGGCAACTACTTTGCTGAAATGTGGCTGGATGGTGGGCCGCGATCGGCGTCTGTCATAACGCTGGAGCCCTGTACCTGCTCGATCGTCAGCCGCGAGGCACTGCGCGAACACCTCACAGCGGAGCCCGAGTTCGCGCTGGACCTGGTGGCGCAGGTCATCCGCCGCGCCCGGGCTGCCACCGAGACAGCCCGCAACATGGCTTTGCTGGATGTCTATGGCCGGCTGGTGGCCACGCTGGAAAGCTACGAGGGCCCCGCCAGCGCAGACGCTCCCATACAGTTGAAGGACCTGACCCACCAGGCGCTGGCCAGCCGGGTGGGGGCGTCTCGCGAAATGGTCAGCCGACTGCTCAAAGACCTGGAAAAGGGCGGCTACATCGAGCTGGGCGTCAAGCGCATCACGCTCAAGAAGAAGCTGCCCGCGCGCTGGTAGCCCTGCTGTCTACATGCTGTTGAGGATGCGGCGCGTGACCTGCGGCGCGGCGTCGCTGGTGCCCACCAGACGCGCCACCCCGCCGCTACGCGTGCCCGCAGCCTTCAGGCCCAGCAGGATGGGGTTTTCGTCGCTGTACGCATGCGTGTCTGGCACCTTGACGACGCCCGGGCGCTCGGGGCGCGACGCATCGGGGTCGGGCTTGCGCGGCGAATAGCGGGCCCATGAATCGTCCGAGATTCGCTTGCCGCCCACAGAGACCGTGCGCGCACCCGTGCCGATGCTGTTGAAGTTGCCGCTGCGGCGGATCAGCGACGGGTTGTCCGGGTGGTCCACCCACTGGTCGGGGTCGCCACTGGTGTTGTAGAAACGGTCTTCAAAGTGGGACTGGCGGGCGCCTGTGCGAACTCCAATGATTTGGTCGTCGCGCTCCACGTAGGCATCCACTGTGACTTTTCCAGTAGAGGTGTTGGTCAGCTTGATTTGCCACACACCGCTAGGCGCAACCGAGGTAGCATTCTCGAACGAGAAAGTGGGTGATATGGCGATCAGAGCGCAAGTGCCATTCACGCCGATAGCTACCGACTCAGGATAGATCAACGCGCATAACGGCTTTCCGTCCTCGGCACTCCAACTCCCTGATTTCCCCCAGCTCATCGGCGGAAGACTGGATTGACCAGGCGGGGTAACTTCCACGGTGATGCCTTGCGCACCTGCTGGAACCCAAAGCTCCAAAAAATTCTGGGTTAAGTCATCCGGTTGACCGCGCCAGTGCAAGACCGCAGCCTCCCCTTTGGCCAATGTCAGGTTCGCATGGGTTCGACTCTGGTAATTGTTGCTGACGGGAAGCACAATTTGCAGCCCTCCATCTTTAAGTGCAACAAGCTGATCCATCGCGGCTTCCAGCACCGAAGATCCGTCATGTGGACCTGCCAAGGTGCCCCAACTCAGATTTACTGCCAGATGGGTACTTGGCAGGCACTGCGATAGCAAATACATCAATGCGTCCATGATGTGGACCGTCATTGACCCACCTGAGGTGTCGACTACAGTGTGCCAATCCAGTTGCACTGCAACGATATCGCATCTGCTGGCCTCGTCATTTGCCGGGGCCCAACTGGGGGGCGCATCAAGATGAGGCGGCACGCCGGCGATCTGGGCCAGCACCGTGCGCGGACCACTGGCGATGTCCAGCACATGTGTTCCATGGTTCACACGCTTGTTCAGCTCCATGCCCATCTGGAAATGGTCATACACAGCCGTCTCGTCCACCAAACCACCGTACACGTTGCTTTGCATCGCACGGTTGATCTGCGAGGCGCTGATCTCATGTCCGTAACCAAGCCCCGCAGGCGCATTGCCAACCCCCTGCTGGTCCTGGCGCCAAAATCGCTGAATGCGCGTGCGCCCATTGCGCAGAAAATTGGCGTTGGCGAAGGCAAAGCCTCCATCAATCACGCCGAGCACCTTCCCGGAAAGTTGTGCGCCGGTAGAGGTTTCCGCAGCGGAGCTGGGTGTAGTTGGGTCGTCCGCATGCTGCCCCGCGGGCAAGCCCATTTCCATGCGCGACACAAGCCCATACAAACTGCCGCCCGGACGTATGTGTTTGAAAAATGCCGGCCTGACGCGGGCAGTGCAGTAACGTAGTCCTTGGGGCGCAACGCTGGATGTGTACACCGCGGGAACATGGAGCCACTTGGGCGAGGCGGCTGCCTTGAACTGGGCGATGCTGATGCCGACGTTCAACTCAACAAGAAAGGGCAACCACTTTGGCGGACCTTTCAGTCCGTACGCCGAGAAGTTGTCGGTCTCGGCCCAGACAAGATAGGGGTCAAAGCCCGCAGTAGCGCCGGGTTTTGCCCAATTTATGCCAGTGAAAATGCCTTTCGGTAGTGGGGTCCAGTGCATGACGCGGCCTATTTCAGCAGCTTCCATTCCTCGACCGCCTTGCCCCACATGAACTGAAGCAGTGGAGAGGCCGAGACGCTACCAGTCACTGATGAATACTCGTAGTAGCCACTCTGGTTGTCCACCATGGACACACGGGGGTCAAAGTCGATGACCTGGCCTTTTGCGTCGTGAAACTTGCGACCGTCAAAACCGCGTTCGTGCAACTTGGCGCCCTGTGTACAGCGCGCCACCATATAGTCGGCCAACGACGTGCCCAATAGACGACCTACGGCACTGTCCACTGGATAGTGCAGCCCCGCCACAGTGCGATTGACGGCAACGCGTGCAGCCAGGCGCTCAAGCTGTTCGCGATACTTGCTCCCGTTGGGCAGCAGGGCTTGCAACAACGCACATGTCATGTAAGCCTCTGTAGCGTGTCCACTCGGCCATGTGGCATGTCCGGGGGTCGGAATCATGGGTTGAATCTGGGGGGACAGTTCTGCCGGTCGTTGACAGGCAAACCCATGCTTGAACCGCATTTCGACATGGACTGCGAGTGACAGTGCGAGATCCAAAAGCTCGGCCGTGTATTTGTGTCGGTGTGCTGTCAGTCCGATGATTGATGCCCAGAATGCTCCAGCACCATTGACTTGCGCGAGGATTTCGGCCCCACGATCTTCACGTAGTTCGGAATAGTTCGACACCAGATCCAACTGCTGCTTGAATACCTTCTCGGTTGGCCTGGTAAGTTTTGCAAGGATGATCTTCCTCAGAGGCTTTCGCTCTGGGTCGACAAAACCGAGTGCCATGCTGCCTTTTCCCTGGTTGACACTGAAGCTCAAGCCGGACAGCAATTCGAGCTCGCAGACGGCCATTCGCGGTCCGGTCGCCCAATAGGACAGGCGTTCAGGCTTGTCCAAGGGGACAGGCAGGGTTGTGGGTATTACCGCACCCTGGAATGGGCCTGCCAGTGCGGCGCGATTGGTGTTCAGCGCATACGCAAAAACAGCGGGGTCAGCTGAATAGCCACCGCTGTAGCCACCGCTATAGCCACCGCTGTAGCCACCGCTGTAGCCACCGCTGTACCCTCCGCTGTAGCCACCGCTGTACCCTCCACTCATTGCACTCATACTTTTTCCTCTCAAATTATTCTGTCACGCCCAATGTCCGCATCGCTGCCGCACATCGTTGGCGTGTGACGCTGCCGGCGCTGCCTATCGCCAAGTAGGAGGAAATTGTCAAACCTGGCTCCTCCTGCTTCAATGCATCAAGCGTTGTGATTGCATCCTTCAGCAATCCAAGCTCAACTTGCGCTGTCAGCAGAACACGCAATGTGGGTGAGTGATGACGGTTCGCTCGCAATGACTTCCTTGCGTGTTCAATTGCTCTCGCGTGATCGTTGTTGGTCAGTAGGGCGGACGCAAGGATCAGTTCGAAGTAGTAGCGAAGCGGATCCACTGGCGACAGCGAGGAGGCGTATTCGACTTCAAGCACGGAGTCTTGTGCAGAACCCCACATGGTGGACAGAACGCTCTTGAAAAGCCAGGCCATTGGTTCGTTCGGATTTGAGGCAACGGCTTTGGCAAGCCTGTCGTCGGCCGTCGAATAGTCTCCGAACAACTGGCAATGTGCGTGACCTTCAACAGCGAGCGTCAGCGCATTTCCCGGCTCACTGTCCAAAGCGCGTCTCGTCTGGTCCAATGCCAGTTGCGCATCCCTTTGCGGTGAGTCGCTCAGACCTCGAATGATCCGCATGATGTACCACTTGGCCAGCCATGCCCTGGGCGTCGCAATCCGGCCGTGACGTTCAATCAGGGCGTCAAGCGCCTTTCGGCCGCGTTCGAAATCAGCGACCGACGACCGATGCATCATGGCAATGCCGCCTAGCAGCAGCGAACTGCTATCCAGTCGCGGAAGGGGCTGAGCCAGCGAGCCCAGTACTTCGGCATTAATGAGTGCCTTTGTTGCAATGGCTGCCAACCAGTTGAGCAGAGAACTTTGCGACTCCAGCAAATCAGACGTGTCGCCGGATATTCTGTCTGCCCAAATAATCTCGTTCTTGCGCGCATCAGCCAGTTCAGCGGTGATCAGAATTTTTGCGCCGTTCGTGACGTAGCTTCCGGACAGCACAAAGGTTGCATCAAGATGAGACTCAATAGCGGGCATTGCTCCTGAACGACCCCGAAACGCCGTGGTCGACAATCTCGAAATGACCCGCAGGTCCCTGCTGCGGGACAACTGGGCGATGACACCATCAGCAATCAGTTCACCCACTACGAGATGTTCCTGATCGCCACCGCGCGAGGCAAATGGGATCACTGCAATTGTCGGGCGAAGGTCGCGGCTTGCTCCGGGTCCGCGTTCAATAACAGGCGCGTGACCTACTGGCCCCACCCGATAGGCGCGAATGGGTTCGTGAATGTGCTTGAGGTGACACTCCCCAAGATCTTCAATGTCCGCATCCAGTCCGTCAGCGAGTTGGTCTCTCACGCTTTCTGTGACGACGATTTCGCCAGGCCCGGCCAGGGTGGCAATGCGGGCGGTGAGATTGACATCGGTGCCGTAGATGTCATGCTCATCAGCGACGAATTCGGCTAGATGTGCGCCCACTCGCAGGTGCATGTGCATTTGTGGCGAGTGTCCGGAGTTGATCTGGCTGCAATGGTCCTGCAGTTCGAAGGCGGCTTTTACACAACCCTGGGCATCGGCAAATTCCAGCATCAGGCCGTCGCCCAGGCTTTTGAGCATGCGACCACCATGCTGCGGCAGCACGTGCTCTCGCGCGTACCCCACAAAATAGTGCCACCGCTGGATGAAGTCATGCTCGTCCTGTTCCATCAGCCGGACCGACTCCACCACATCCAGCACGGCGATCACCTTGGTGAACTGTGGGAAGTGATGGGGAGTTTCGGACCAGGGTGCAGGCATGGTAGGAGTAACCGACAGAAAAAGCCTCCCCATTTTGTAGGAGGAAATGGCTCTCGGAAACAACTGCCCCTTCTTTTATGGCGGGCTGGCCTGTTTTGTTGTGCGGGCGCCATCGATGGCGCCCGCATCTCAGACCGGAATGGGTATCTCGCCGCGGTCAGCGGCATCCGCTGCCAGTTCCGGCAGCGCCTTCACCCGTTCATAGACCGGCGCAAAGTCCGGCGCCGTCATGTCAAACAGCTGCTGGAAGCTGTCGATGACAAAGTACGTCTGCTGGAAGCTGTCGATCTTGTAGCGTGTGCGCATGGTGCGCTCCAGCACCAGTGGCACGCGCTGCGGTTCGGGGCTGGTCACGGCGTACCGCAGCTCACCCGATGAACTCAGGATGCCGGCGCCATACGCCCGCAGGCCGCCTGGCTGGCGGATCAGCCCGAACTCGATCGTGTACCAGTACAGGCGGCTGAGCAGCTCGCATGCACCCAGGTCGTTGGCCTTCAGGCCGCCCTGGCCGTAACGTTGCACATAGTCGGCAAACACCGGGTTGAACAGCAGCGGCACATGGCCGAACAGGTCATGAAAAATGTCGGGCTCAACGATGTAGTCAAACTCCTCGGGTGTGCGGATCCAGTCTGTCACCGGGAACTTGCGGTTGGCCAGCAGCGTGAAGAATGGCACCTCGGGGATCAGCCCCGGCACACCCACGATCTCCCAGCCTGTGGCCTTGCGCAGCCGCTCGTTGATTTCCTCAAACCGCGGGATGCGGTCTTTCACGCCCAGCGACGGTAGCGCCGCGATGAATTCGTCGCTGGCCAGTCCCGGCAGCAAGGCGGCCTGGCGTTCGTACAGGCGGCGATAGGTGTCATGGTCGGCGGCCGTGTAGCCGGCGTAGTTCTGCGCGCAGGTGTAGTCGGCGTTGGCGCGGCTGTAGTCGCCGCGCGGCGGCCGGTCGGCAGCGCCATAGACGACGGGTTCGACGGCCATGGCGGCTCAGCCCTTGGCCAGCACGCCCCGGCGCATCTGGTCCAGCTCCATGGTTTCGAACAGCGCCTTGAAGTTGCCCTCGCCAAAGCCTTCGTTGCCCTTGCGCTGGATGAACTCGAAGAAAATCGGGCCCAACTGGTTCTCGCTGAAGATCTGCAGCAGCAACTCGTCCGGCTTGCCATCAACGAGGATGTTGCGCGACTGCAGGTCGGCAATGTTCTCGCCCAGGCCCGGGATGCGCTTGGGCAGCAGCTCGTAATAGGTTTCGCTGGTGTTCAACAGCTTCACGCCGCTCATCTGCAGCGCGTCCACGGTGTCATACAGGTTGGTCGAACCCATGGCGATGTGCTGGATGCCCTCGCCGTGATAGCGGTCCAGGTATTCCTGGATCTGGCCGGCCTTTTCGTTGCCCTCTTCATTGATCGGGATGCGGATCTTGCCGCAGGGGCTGGTCATTGCTTTGCTCTTGACACCCGTGGCCTGGCCTTCGATGTCGAAGTAGCGTACCTCTCGGAAGTTGAACAGCCGTTCGTAAAAGCCCGCCCACTCTTCCATGCGGCCTCGGTGCACGTTGTGTGTCAGGTGGTCGATGTAGGTCAGGCCGTGACCGGGCGGGTTCAGCTCGGCGCCCGGCAGGGGTTCGAAGTCCACGTCAAAAAAGCCGATGTTGCCGATGTCACCGTCTCTGGCGCCGTTCTTGCCGCGCCATTTGTCGATGAAATAGATGATGGAGTCGCCAATACCCTTGATGGCCGGGATGTTCAGTTCCCCCGGGCCTGCCTGGCCGGCATAGCCCCAGGCGCCCAGCGAAATGGCGCGCTCGTAGGCGGCCTTGGCGTCCTTGACGCGGAACGCAATGGCACACACGCTGGGCCCGTGCAGTCGCGCAAAACGCTGGGCGAAGCTGTCGGGCTCGGCGTTGATGATGAAGTTGATGCCGCCCTGGCGGTACAGCGTCACAGCCTTGTGGCGGTGCTTGGCAATCGGCTTGAAGCCCATGCGTTCAAACAACTCGCCCATGGCCTGCGGATCGGGTGCCGCGTATTCGATGAATTCGAAACCGTCGGTTCCCATGGGGTTGTCCCAGGTGGCAGCGGCGGACGTAGCAGCTTGGGGCAGGGGTGCGTTCATCGTCTTGTCTCCAGAAAGGTTCGAAACGACTGTATCGGCGCAAGGTATCACTTTTTCTGCGACATTGGGCGTATCCGTTGCCAATAACGCAAGAAAACTGCAAAATACTGATAATGGAAGCACTTGATAAGCTGGACAAGCTCATTTTGCGCAGCCTGCAGGCTGACGGCCGCGCCACTTACGACCAGATCGCTGAATCGGTAAGCCTGTCGCCCAGCGCCGTGCTGCGCCGGGTCAAGCGGCTGGAGGAGTCCGGGGTGATCGACCGTTATGTGGCCCTGGTCCGTCCCGAAGCCGTGGGCCTGGGCCTGACCGCCTACCTGAACGTACGGCTGGAAAAGCACACAGAAAGCCACAAGCGCAATCCGATGGACGTGTTTCGGGCCAGCGTGCAGACCTGGCCCGAGGTGGTGGAATGCGCCGCATTGACCGGCGAAATGGACTATCTCCTGCGCGTGGTGGTGGCCGACATGGCGCATTACAGCCGCTTCATCATGGACACCTTGCTCAAGCATCCCAGTGTGCAGGACTGCAAGACCAGCTTTGTGCTGGACCGGGTCAAGGCCACTACGGCGTTGCCGGTGTAGCCCAAAGTAGTGCTTTTTGTCGTGGAGAGGCCTGCCTAACCCGGGAAATGCGGCTTTTCGAGGTTTGAGATGCTGGGGGAAACCCGTATATTGAGTCCATGGTTGAAGCCAAGGCACTCATCAAGGCCACGCTGGATGCGGGACGGGAGTTTTTCCGTCCGCCCGGCGAGCGTGCGGTCGAGCCCGCACCGCCCGCGGCCGGAGGGGGCAAACCGCAGCCGTCCGTGGTGGTGCCCATCCGGTCCATCGGCCCCAGCCACCGTGAACGGGTGATCGACCATTTGCTGGCCCTGCCCCAACCAGACCGCTACCTGCGCTTTGGTTATGCCGCCAATGACGAGCAGATACGTCGTTACGCCGACAGCCTGGACTTCGAACGTGACGAGATCTTCGGCATCTACAACCGCAAGCTCGAACTCATTGCCATGGCGCACCTGGCGTTTTCCACCGATCCCGATCTGCGTTCCTGCGCCGAGTTTGGCGTTTCGGTGGCGCCGCATGTGCGTGGGCGCGGCTACGGTTCGCGCCTGTTTGACCGCGCCGTCATGCATGCGCGAAACGAGGGTGTGGACCTGTTGTTCATCCACGCACTGAGCGAGAACACTGCCATGATCAAGATCGCGCGCAACGCCGGTGCGCTGATCGAGCGCGACGGCTCGGAGACCGAGGCCTACCTGCGCCTGCCGCCGGCCACCATGGACAGCCGCATGAGCGAGATCCTGGAAGAGCAGCTGGCCCAGACCGATTACCGCCTGAAGGTCCAGGCCAAGCAGTTCTGGGACTTTCTGGGCGCGGTGCAGGAAATCCGCCGCGGTGTGCGCGACGCGCGCGACCAGTCCTCACCCTGAAAGGCCACGTGGCCACCTGTCGACCAGCTCCCCGCGCTGTCATACGTTTGCGCTATCCTAGGCGCATCTCAACCACCGCACGTCCTGCACCCGAAGGCTGTGTCCGACCCGCACCCTGCGCGACCTTCTGCAGAGAAGGAAGACAAGCGCACATTCCTGCAGAAAGTCGCCGAGTTCATCCACCCCGGACCGGACTCGCGCGCTGAACTGATCGAAACCCTGGCCGACGCCGAAGACAACGATGTCATCGGTGCTGAATCGCGCGTCATGCTCGAAGGCGTGATCCGCATGGCCGACCAGACCGCCGGCGACGTCATGGTGGCCGCACCCCGCATGGACCTGGTCAACATCGATTCGCCGTTTGACGAGATGCTGCACCTGGTGATTGACACCGCGCACTCGCGCTTCCCGGTGTACGAGGGTGACCGCGAAAACATCATCGGCATCCTGATGGCCAAGGACCTGCTCAAGCTGCAGCGTTCGCCCAGCCTGAACATCCGCGCCTTGCTGCGCCCGGCCGTATTCGTGCCGGAAAGCAAGGGGCTGAACGACCTGTTGCGCGAATTCCGTGGCAACCGCAACCACCTGGCCATCGTGATCGACGAGTTCGGCCGGGTCGCCGGCCTGATCACCATCGAAGATGTGCTGGAGCAGATCGTCGGTGAAATCGAGGACGAATTCGACATCGCCGAGGACGAAGGCGACATCTTCGGCCTGGCCGACCGCACCTACCGCGTCAGCGGCGACACCTCGATCGAGCGCGTGAGTGAAGCCTTTGGCGTGACGCTGAACCGCACCGATGGTGAGGGGGCATTTGACACCATCGGCGGCCTGGTGGCCCATGAAATGGGTCATGTGCCCAAGCGCGGCGAACAGCACACACTGGCCGGGCTGAACTTCGTGGTGCTGCATACCAAGGGCGGCGCGGTGCGCTGGTTCAAGGTCTCGCCGGTCAAGGACGACGGCAGCACAGGCTGACGCGGTTGGCTGCGCGTTTGCTCCCCCTGGTTTTGGCGCTGCTGGCGGGGCTGGCGCAGGCGGCTTCCATGGCCTGGCCGCTGCCGGGAGTCCTGGCTGGTCAGCCGCTGTGGTGGCTGCAACTGTTGTCGCTGGGCCTGTTGGCCTGGCTGGTGCAGCGCCAGCTGTCATGGCAAGGTGCCGCGCTGGTGGGCTGGCTGTTCGCCACCGCCTGGCTTTCGGGCACGTTCTGGTGGCTGTTCATTTCCATGTACACCTATGGCGGGCTGGCCGCACCGCTGGCGGCACTGGCCGTGCTGGCTCTGGCTGCTTTCCTTGCGCTCTATTACGCGGCGGCGTGCGCGGCCTGGCGCGCTTTGGGCCGGATGGGACCGCTCATGGGTGCCACGGTGTTTGCGGCTGCGTGGACGTTGGCCGAGCTGGCGCGTGGCAACTGGTTCACCGGATTCCCCTGGGGCGCCGGTGGCTATGCCCATGCCGATGGCCTGCTCGCGGGCTATGCGCCCTGGCTGGGTGTGTATGGTCTGGGCGCAGTGGCTGCATGGCTGGCCATGAGCGCAGCGCGCCTGCAGACATGCGGCAGGCTGCAGCGTGTGGCGATGCTGGCGTTGCTCGTGCTGCCATCGGTGGCGCAGATGGGCGATCCAGCCCACACCCAACCGGCGGGGACGCTTCAGGTGGCATTGCTGCAGGGCAACGTGGCGCAGGACGAAAAATTCCAGCCTGGCACTGGCGTACCCATGGCCTTGCGCTGGTACGGCGAGCAGCTGCGCGACGCCCGAGCCTCGCTGGTGGTAACGCCCGAGACGGCGGTGCCCATGCTGCCCCAGCAACTGCCCGCAGGTTACTGGGATGCCCTGCGCCAGCGCTTTGCCAGCGGCGGGCAGGCCGCACTGGTGGGGATTCCGCTGGGCAGTTTCGCCGACGGCTATACCAATTCGGTGATCGGCCTGAAGCCCGGCGCGCCGGTCTACCGGTTTGACAAGCACCACCTGGTGCCATTTGGCGAGTTCATTCCGCCGCTGTTCAAATGGTTCACCGAAATGATGAACATCCCGCTGGGCGACTTCCACCGCGGTGATGTGGGCGCGCCGTCGTTTGAATGGCAGGGCCAGCAACTGGCGCCCAACATCTGCTACGAGGATCTATTTGGCGAGGAACTGGGGGCGCGCTTTGCCGGCGGCGCACCGGCGCCCACCATCTTTGTCAACGTCAGCAACATTGCCTGGTTCGGCAACACGGTGGCGATCGACCAGCACCTGCAGATCAGCCGCATGCGAGCGCTCGAGTTCGGGCGGCCGATGATCCGCGCGACCAACACGGGCGCCACCGCCATCATCGACCACCGCGGGGTGGTAACGCACAGCCTGGCGCGTCACACACGGGGCGTACTCACCGGTCCGGTACAGGGGCGCACGGGTGCCACACCGTTCGCGTACTGGGTGTCGCGCCTGGGCTTGTGGCCCTTGTGGTGCCTTGGCCTGCTGACGGTGGGCTGGGCCGTCTGGTCAGGCCGGCGACAGCGCTGACCGCGCGTCCTTGCGGCGCCACCACAGGGCGCAGGTCAGGCCGCTCACGATGTGCCAGATACCCCACAGGCTGGCAATGATGACCATGCCCAGGTCGCTGTTGAACTGCACCGCGATGATGCCCAGGGCCAGGCCGGAGTTCTGCATGCCGCCTTCGATCATCACCGCGCGGCGGTCGCGCTCGTCCACCCGCATGGCCAGGCTGGTCACATAGCCGAACAGCAGGCCGCTGGCGTTGTGCAGAACCACAAGGCCCAGCATGGGCAACAGGCCCAGCGTCAGCAGCTGCCGCTCCTTGATGAGCCCCAGCACGATGAGCGCCAGCAGCGCCAGCAGCGAAAAGTTGGCCAGTGGCTTGCGGATGCGCGCGGTCAGTGCCGGCAACCGGTGCGAAAACGCCAGGCCCAGCGCCATGGGCACGGCCAGCAGCAGCAACAGGCTGATCCAGATGCCTGAGGGGTCAATGTCCAGCCGGCGCAGCCAGCCCGCGGTAGCGGGGTTGGCGGCCACCATCCAGCTGAAATTGAACGGGGTGGCCACCAGGGCGATCAGGCTGGCCACAGCCGACACACTGACTGAAAGTGCCGTGTTGCCCCGGCCGAAGTGGGTGATGATGTTGCTCAGGGACCCTCCGGGACACGAGGCCACCAGGATCATGGCCGCTTCCACATTGGGCGGCAGGTCCAGCGCCAGGGTGGCCAGCCAGGTGCCGACGGGCAACAGGATGAACTGCGGGATCAGCCCGCACACCACGGCGCGGGGAGTTTGCGCCACCCGGCGGAAGTCATCAATTTTCAGTTCCAGCGCCACGGAAAACACCATGGTTGCCAGCACCAGGCTCAGGATCAGCTGCAGGACAGTCATGGCCAAAGGGTAAACCGGCAATTGCCCCGTAAAATCAAGGGTTTACGCGGGTTAACGCTGTGTCCGTCCGGGCTGGTCCGTGGCAGCCCCTACTCACCCATGCTTACATTCCAACAGATCATCCTCAAACTGCAGTCGTACTGGGACGCCCAGGGCTGCGCGCTGCTGCAGCCGTACGACATGGAAGTCGGCGCCGGCACCAGCCATACCGCGACCTTCCTGCGCGCGCTGGGCCCCGAGCCGTGGAAGGCGGCCTACGTGCAGCCGAGCCGGCGGCCGAAGGACGGCCGCTACGGCGACAACCCGAACCGCCTGCAGCACTACTACCAGT
>CAZUJD010000013.1:0-21034 GCA_964620025.1 uncultured Ramlibacter sp.
CCCTCCTCAAGAGTGAAATTTCCCGTGTGGCGCGCAAGGAACTGCGCAGCGAAACACAAACCTTGAAAAAAGCAAACGCTCAATACCGCACCCAGATTGCAGAACTCAAACGCCGCCTGCAGGCTCTTGAGCAACAAGTCAAACGCCTGGGCAAGGTGACTGCCAAAGTAGCACCTGCCGCCAAAGAAGAATCCTCCAGCCCCAGCATGCGCTTCAGCGCCAAGGGCTTCGCCGCGCAGCGCCAGCGCCTGGGCCTGTCGGCTGCCGCTCTGGCCAGAATCCTGGGCGTGTCGCAGTTGTCGGTTTACAAGTGGGAAGGCGGCAAGGCCCGGCCCCGCGCCCGCCAGCTTGAAGCCATTGCGACCCTGCGCACCATGGGCAAGCGCGAGGCGATGGCGCGGCTGGAAGCTGCTGACGCCCAGGCTTGATGGACAGGCGGGTCGCCCGCTCCATGAACCCCACCCTGACCCGTTTCACCACGCAAGCCAAGGCCACGGCGCGGCGCCTGTGGCAGCTGGCCCGTGCCCACCCCTGGCGTGCCGTGGCCATGCTGCCGGGGCTGGTGGTGCTCTATGTGCTGGTGCTGATACCGTTCACCCCCAGCATTGGCGACATCAGCCGTGCCCGCACCGAAAAGCCGGCCACGGTGGTGTCGCTGGATGGCAAGGTACTGGCGACCTACCAGCGCATCAACCGCGACTGGGTCAAACTGTCCGCCATTTCGCCGCCGGTGGTGCAGGCCCTGATCGCCACCGAGGACCACCGCTTCTACGAGCACCACGGCATTGACGTCAAGCGCACGCTGGGGGCGGTCGTGCAAACGCTGTCAGGCGACCGCCAGGGGGGCTCCACCATCACGCAGCAGCTGGCGCGCAACCTGTACCCCGAGCAGATCGGCCGATCGGTCAGCATCACCCGCAAGCTGCGCGAAGCCATCACCGCACTGAAGATCGAGGCGGTGTATTCCAAGGACGAGATCCTGGAGTCCTACCTCAACACCGTGCCGTTCCTGTACAACGCGCACGGCATCGAGATGGCCGCGCGCACCTACTTTGACAAGGGCGCTGGCAAGCTGGACGTGCTGGAGGCCGCCACGCTGATCGGCATGCTCAAGGGCACGGCCTATTACAACCCGGTGACGCAGCCTGAGCGCTCGCTGCAGCGGCGCAACATCGTGCTGGCCCAGATGGTCAAGCACGGCAAGCTGACCGACCGGCAGTTCGAGTCATTGAAAAAGCGGCCGCTGAAGCTGGACTTTGAACGCCAGCCCGAGCCGCTGGGCCCGGCGCCGCATCTCGCACGCCAGCTGCGCCGCTTCCTGATCGACTGGGCCGACCGCAACGGGTACGACATTTTTTCGGACGGCCTGGTGGTGCGCACCACCATTGATTCACGCCTTCAGGCCATGGCCAACCAGGCAGTGGCGCGCCATGGCGATGCGCTGCAGGGCATCGCCAACGGCCAGTGGGGCCCGCGCGGTGGCTTTGCGCCCAACCGGCCGCTGGTGCAGGAGCTGCTGCGCGAAACGCCGCAGTACAAGGCGGCGCGCGAGGCTGGCCAGAACGATGCGCAGGCGCTGAAGGCGCTGGGCGCCGACGCCGCGCTCATGAAAGCGCTGCGCGAGGACAAGACGCGCCTGTCGGCCGGGTTCATGGCGCTGGATCCGCGCAACGGCCAGGTACGCGCCTGGGTGGGCAGCCGCGACTTCGTGAAAGACCAGTTCGACCACGTGGCGCAGGCGCGCCGACAGCCGGGTTCCACCTTCAAGCCGTTTGTGTACGGCGCCGCTTTCGAGCAGGGCATCAGCCCCGGCGAGACGCTGATGGACGGGCCGGTGGAGATCGCCCTGGGTGGCGGCCAGGTCTGGCGGCCCACCGATGGCGGCGAGCCGACCCACATGCCCATGACGCTGCGTGAAGGTTTGGCCTTGTCCAGGAACACCATCACCGCCCAGCTGGTGCAGCGCGTGGGCGCCCAGCGCGTGGCTGCGCTCGCGCGTGCCATGGGCGTACGCCAGAGCAAGCTTGACGAAGTACTGTCGCTGGCGCTGGGCACCAGCCCCGTGACGCTGCGCGAGATGGTGTCGGCCTATGGCACGCTGGCCAATGGCGGCAGCTACATCGAGCCCACCGTCATCCTGCAGGTGGAAGACCGAACCGGCAAGGTGCTGGAGGCCTTTGCCGCGCCGGCGCCCGAGGCCGCACTGTCCCAGCCCGCGGCTGACCGGCTGCTGGATGCGCTGCGCGGTGCGATTGACCGCGGTACGGGGGCGGCCATTCGCGGGCGCTTTGGCATCCAGGCCGACGTGGCGGGAAAGACCGGCACCACGCAGGACAACACCGACGGCTGGTTCATCCTGATGCACCCGCACCTGGTTGCTGGCGCCTGGGTCGGCTTCAATGACAGCCGCCTGACCATGAGCGACGGCTACGGCCAGGGCGCGCGCAGTGCGCTGCCCATGGTGGGCGATTTTTTCCACGCGGCGCTGCGCACGCGGGTGCTGGACGGCCAGGTGCGGTTCAATGCGCCGCAGGAGTCATTTGCGCCGGCCGAACCGCCGACGGGCGATCCCGGCGGCATCAGCAGCGCCAACGGCGGCTCGGCCCCGGGCTTTGCCGGTGGTGTGCCGGCCGAGGCCATGGTGGGTGTACCTGCGCCGGCTCAACCCGCACCGGCACCGCAGCAGCCGCCCCAGCCGGCGGCGCGCATCATCGGCATGCCCCCGCAACCCGCCCAGTAGGGCCGGGGGCGTTACCATCGCCCATGCGAAAAACTTATCCCCTGCGTGCCGAGGGCAAGCACCCCGACCGCGTGCTTGACGCGGTCAAGCACGACATCCGCAAGTACCTCAAGCGAGAACGCCGCCGTGAACTGCCCCAGGGCAGCGATTTCTGGGACTTCGACTGCAAGTTCGGATTGACAGCGGAATCCGCTGCACCGGCCCACCTGGCCACCGTGATACCTCAGCTGGATGCCGCCGCCCGCGATGGTGCCACGGCGGTGTATGTCGAGATCCTGGCGCGCGCGGCCACGCGCAAGGCCCGCCCCGCAGGGTCATCGGGTGGCGGCGACGCCGAAGCGGCCTGATCCCGGTCAGCCGCCGGCGTTGCTCGCCGCTGCTGCCGCCGCTGCGCGCAGCTTGTCTTTTTTGCTGGGGCGTTTGCCCTTGACGCCGCCGTTGCCTGCCGTCTCGGCGGGCACGGCTGGCGCAGCCACCTCTACCGGCTCAAAACCTTCGATCTGCTCGCGCGGCAGGCTCAGGGCCTGACGCTTTTCGATCAGCGCAAAGTGGGCGGCGGTGCCGGCACTGACAAAGCTGATGGCCAGGCCGGTTTCACCGGCGCGGCCGGTGCGGCCAATGCGGTGCACGTAGTCCGTGGGTGAGCGCGGCAGGTCGTAGTTGACCACCACCGGCAGCTGCGCGATGTCGATGCCGCGAGCGGCCAGGTCGGTGGTGACCACCACTTCCCAGCGTTCGTCGCGGAACTCGTCCAGCACCTGCTGGCGCGCGCCCTGGCTCAGGTCGCCGTGAAAAGGGGTGGCAAACACACCGGCCTTGTAGAGCTTTTCGGCCACCATGTTGGCGGCGTGCTTGGTGGCCACGAACACCAGCGCCCGCGACCAGCCATGGGTTTTGACCAGGTGGCGCAGCAGCTGGGTCCGCCTGCCCGTGTCCACCTCGATCACGCGCTGGACGATGGCGGGCGTGTGGTCGGGCGTGTCGGCCACCTCCACGCGCACCGGCTCGCGCAGCAGCGCACCGGCCAGGCCCTGTACCGCGTCGGGAAAGGTGGCCGAGAAAAACAGGTTCTGCCGCCGGGCGGGCAGTAGCGCCAGCACGCGGTCCAGCTCGTCGGCAAAACCCAGGTCCAGCAGGCGGTCGGCTTCATCCAGCACCAGCAGGCTCACGGCATTCAGCTTGAGCGCGTTGTGGGCCACCAGGTCCAGCAGCCGTCCGGGCGTGGCCACCACCACGTCGGCACCACCACGCAGGCTCATCATCTGCGGGTTGATGGACACACCGCCAAACACCACGTTGACGTGCGGCCGGCGCGGCAGGTGCTGCGCCAGCGAGCGGATCACTTCACCCACCTGGGCGGCCAGCTCACGCGTGGGCACCAGCACCAGCGCACGCGTGCGGCGCGGCCCGGAGGGACCCTTCTCGGCGCCCTGCCGGCCCTGCAGATGCTGCAGCAGGGGCAGGGCAAAGGCGGCTGTCTTGCCCGAACCGGTCTGGGCGCGGCCCAGCAGGTCGGCACCGCCCAGCGCGGGCGGTATGGCGCCCAGCTGGATCGGGGTGGGGCTGGCAAAGCCGGCGGCAGCGGCAGCGCGCAGCAGTTCGGGCGACAGGCCCAGGGATTCAAATGACATGGGCGCAGGTTAACAGCTGCCCGGCCTGTGTCAGGGCGCGCGGTGCAGGCGCGGTGCCGACAGCAGCGCCAGGTTGTCGTCAATGGCCTCGTCCAGGTGGCGCCAGCGCCCGCCCAGCTTGCCCACGATCATCAGGGATTTCAGGGCTTTCAGGTCCTTGACCGTGGGCGCGACCTTGATCTGCGCGATGGCGGCGTCGGTGTTGCCGGCCTTGATGAGGGCCAGCACGCGGGCGGCCCAGTCGTTGGTACGTGCCATGTCAGCTCCTGTGCCGCAGTTGCGGTTGTATCTGCGCCAGCAGCTCGTAGGAGCGCACGCGCAGGGCATGGTCGAACATCTGGGTGGGCACCATCAGCTCGTCGGCGCCGGTCAGCTCGATGAAGGCCTGCGCCTTTTGCAGCACGGTCTGCGGCGAGCCGATGGCATAGCACTCCATGACGGTGTCCAGCACTGCGCGCCCCTGCGGGCCGGCCTGCTCATAGTAGCCCGGGCGCGGCGGCGGCAGTTTGCCCGGCTGTCCGGTGCGCAGGTTCACAAAGGCCTGCTGCATGGACGTGGACAGGTCGGCGGCTTCGGCGTCGGTGGGGGCTGCGAACACCCCGTAGCCCAGCATCACATAAGGTTTGGCCAGCTGCGCCGACGGCTTGAAGGTCCTGCGGTAGATGTCAACGGCCTGCAGCATCTGGGCCGGCGCAAAGTGCGACGCAAACGCAAACGGCAGGCCCAGCATGGCGGCCAGCTGCGCACCGAACAGGCTGGAACCCAGGATCCACACAGGCACCTTGGCGCCCTGGCCGGGCACGGCGCGCACGCGCTGCTGGGGGGCGTCGGACATGAAGTCCATCAGCTCCACCACGTCGCGTGGGAACTCGTCGGGGTCGGACGACAGGTTGCGCCGCAGTGCGTGGGCTGTGGCCTGGTCGGAACCGGGGGCGCGGCCCAGGCCCAGGTCAATGCGCCCGGGGTACAGCGCCTGCAGCGTGCCGAACTGTTCGGCGATGACCAGGGGTGAATGGTTGGGCAGCATGATGCCGCCGGCGCCCACACGGATGCTGTGCGTGCCGGCAGCCACGTGGCTGATCAGGATGGACGTTGCCGCGCTGGCAATGCCGGGCATGCCGTGGTGCTCGGCCAGCCAGTAACGCGAATACCCCAGGCGTTCGGCGTTCTGCGCGAGATCCAGCGTGTTGCGAAACGATTGGGCGGCGTCACTGCCTTCGGTGACGGGGGACAGGTCCAGGACGGAGAGGGGAAACATGGCCGCAAGTGTCGCGCAAGACGGCCGGCGGCGCTTTCGCAGGGGATTTGGCGGCGTTGCAGGCCGGTGTCCCCGGCGTGGCAGCAGATCGCCCGGACCGGCCCCTACACTTTGGGCCATCAGAAAAAGGAGACCTAGCGATGATCACCCTGTGCGGCTCACCCATTTCCAACTACTACAACAAGGTCAAGCTGGCCCTGCTGGAAAAGGGCGTGCCCTTCACTGAAGAGACCGTGCCCACCAAGAGCACCGACCCGGCCGTGCTGGCTGCGTCGCCGCTGGCCAAGATTCCGTTCATCCGCACGCCGCAGGGCGGCCTGTGCGAGAGCCAGGCCATCCTGGAATACATCGAAGCGGCCCATCCCAACCCGCCGCTTTTGCCAGCCGACCCCTACGCCGCCGCCAAGGTGCGCGAGCTGACCACCTTCATTGACCTGCACCTGGAGCTGGTGGTGCGCGACCTGTATCCCCAGGCCTTCTTTGGCGGCACGGTCAGCGACAACAGCAAGGCGCGTGTGCAAAAGCAGCTGGAAAAGAACATTGCGGCTTTCAGGCAGCTGGCCAGATTTGCGCCTTTTGTGGCGGGCGACACCTTCACCCAGGCCGATTGCGCCGCATTTGCCAACCTGCCGCTGCTGGGCATGGCCACCAAGGCCGTGCTTGGCGAAGACATGTTGCTGGCCGCCGGCATTGACTACAAGCCCTACATCAAGCTCGTGGGCGAACGCCCGGCGGCGCAAAAGGTGGTGGCTGACCGCAAGGCCGCTGCCACACGTGCGTGAGCATGGCCTTGCTGCAGGTGGACGGCGTTGACGTCCATGTCGACGGGGAGGGCGGCCACACCATCGTGATGGTTCACGGCTGGCCCGACACGTGGCGGTTGTGGGACGCGCAGGTGGCGCCGATCCTGGCCGCTTGCGGCGGGCAGGCCCGCGTCGCCCGCTTCAGCTGGCCGGGCTTTGACCTGACCCAGCCGCCGCGACCCTTGCCGCTGCAGGGCCTGGTGGATCTGCTGGCGCGCATCATCGACACGCTCAGCCCCGGCAAGCCCGTGACGCTGGTGCTGCACGACTGGGGCTGCGTGTTTGGCTACGAATACCTGGCACAGCACCCACAGCGCGTGGCGCGGCTGGTGGCAGTGGACATTGGCGACCACAACTCGGGCGCGCTGCTGCGGTCCCTGCCGGCCCGGGCCAAGTTCATGGTGGCGGGCTACCAGCTGTGGCTGGCGCTGGCCTGGTGCACAGGCCGTTGGGTGAGCACGGCCCTGGCCAACCGCATGACGCGCTTCATGGCGCGTGCCATGCGCTGCCCGGTGCCGTCCGCGCAGCTGGGCTGGCAGATGAACTATCCCTACGCCGCGCAATGGAGCGGCGGCTACCGCAACGCGGCGCCGGTGGCACCCACATGCCCCATGCTGTACCTGTGGGGCCGGCGCAAGCCCTTCCAGTTCCAGTCGCGACACTGGGTGGAGCAGCAGGCCGCACGCGCGGGCTGCGAGGTTCAGGCATTTGACGCGGGGCACTGGCTCATGCTGGACCAGCCCGAGGAGTTCAATGCCTGCGTAACCGGCTGGCTGGCCCGTACACCACCGGGCTGAAAGATGGCAGGTACAGTGCCGGGCATGACCTTGCCCATTTCCGTGATCGACAGCTGGCATGCCCATGTGTACTTTGATGCCGCCAGCCGCGACGCGGCCTGGGCACTGCGCGAGCGCATTGAGGCAGAACTGGGTGATCGGATCCAGATGGGCCGCTTTCATGAAAAGCCCGTGGGGCCGCACCCGTTGTGGAGCTACCAGCTGGCTATTGATGCCGCGCAGTTTGCGGCCGTGGCCAGCTGGCTTGCGCTGAACCACGGCGCGCTGGACGTCTTCATGCACCCCAACACCGGCGACGCGCTGCGCGATCACCGCGACTGCGCGCTGTGGCTGGGTCAATCGCACACGCTGGATTTGCGGGCTGTTGGCGGTTAGCCGCCCAGCCCCAGCGCGTCATATACCCGCGCCGCCGCATACGCATCATTGGCCGCATAGACCAGCTGTGCTTCGCTCAGGCGCGGGTTGGCCCAGTTGGACGTGGCGGCCTTTTTGGATTTGATGAAGCGGCGGTTGAACAGCACGGCTACCGCGCCCTTGACGCCCATGTCCTTGCGCCAGCCGTCCTTGTGAAAGACGTGGTTCAGGTCCAGTACATCGGCCGGCTGCACGCGCAGCTTGCTGACGATGCGCTTGTGGTCATCGCCCAGGCCGAATCCGGCCTTGGGCACGCCGGGGTGGGCCAACAGGGCGGCCACGACATCGCGGCAGCCGCCGTCGTGCAGCTGGAACACCCAGGCCCGCCCGGACGTGGACAGCTGCACGATGTGCGGCCCATCAGACACCTGGTCCTTGAAGAATGTGGGTTTGGACTCCGTATCAAATCCCCAGGCGTCCGCGCGTACCAGCGCCTCGAATGCACGCTCGGCCTGTTCGCGCGTGGCCACCAGGTCGATACGGTCCAGCCCGAGCCGCTCAAAAGGCTCCAGCAGGGCAATTTCTTCCTTGGTCGGGGTGGTACGGTGCATCGGCCGATGTTACGCGGCCCGCACCGGCCTGTGGTCAGCGGGCCACCAGCACCGGCACGGGCGATTCGGCCACCACGCGCGAGGCCACACTGCCCAGCATCAGCCGCGCAATGCCCGAACGGCCGTGCGAGCCCACCACGATCAGGTCGGCGCCAAGCTCCTTGGCCGTCTGCAGGATGCCCACGGACGCGCCCACGTCCTCGACCACGCGCGGGGCCACCTCGACCCTGGGCCCGCCCTCGGCCGCCAGTTTGGCGATGGCCGCGTGGGCCTGCGATGCATGGTCCATGGCGGCGGCCATGTAGGCCTGAAAGCCCATCGGATTGGCTTCGCCCAGGCCCAGGTAGGGGTAGGGGTCCACCACATACAGCGCCGTGATGCGGGCGCCATGGCTGCGCGCCAGGCCGATGGCCAGCGAGGCGGCGTGGGTGGAGGCGGCAGAGCCGTCGGTGGCCAGCAGGATGTGCTTGAACATGTCGATTCCTTCGGTAGGCTTGAACGATGCCGTCATGGTGCCCCGGCGCCCGCGCGCCAGGCTTGACCTGCGTCAAGGCGGCGTGGCAGGTGCGCCGCTAGATTGAAAGCATGAACGCAGCACCCGTCCAACCCCGTGATGCACCCGACGCCCCGCTGGGAGATTTCTCGCGGTGCCATCTGGGCATCGTCTCCCAACTGGAATCGTTTGCGGACCTGCCCGATCTGCTGGGCCCCGCCGCCCAGGCGCGCGTGGTGGCCCAGGAGACGCTGGACGTGTTCCGTGACGGGGTGTTCGCCCACCACCAGGACGAGGAAAAGGAACTGTTCCCGGCCGTGCTGCGCAGCGCCATGCCCGGCGAGGAAGCCGATCTGGTGCAGTCGATGACGCAGCGCCTGGTCAGGGAGCACCGCAGTCTTGAAAGCCAGTGGAAGCAGCTGGAGCCCGAGGTTCGAGCCGCCGCGCACGGCAGAACCGCCGCGGTGGACCCGGGCGCGGTGCAGCAGCTGGTGGTTGACTACCTGGCCCATGCCCGGTTCGAGGAGGAGCATTTCCTGCCCATGGCTGCGCACATCCTGTCGCGCAACATGAACCATGTAGCCGCTCTGGACATGGCCCTGCACCTGCGGCATGCCGTGCCACCTGTTGCGGCCTACATCTGAGTCAGGGCCTTGCCGGCACGGCCGGCCACCACCGCGTCATGGTGGCAAAGATGACGCCGCCCAGCACCAGCGCCAGCGCGGCGATCTCCAGTGCCAGCGTGAACCCCGCTGCCGGTGTGGCGGTACGCGCCAGCATGGCCGCAGCCAGCGGCGGTCCCACGATCTGGCCCAGGCCGTACAACGCCGTCAGCAGGCCCATGAGCGCAGCCGGCGCCTGGGGACGCAGCCGCCGCACCTCCTGCATCGCGAAGAAGGTGATGGCGGTAAAAGGCAGGCCCAGCAGCAGGCTGCCAATGGCAAAGCCGGTCAGGCTGGGGCTGAACAGACCAACGCCGATGCCCAGAGCCTGGACGGCATAGCAGATGGCCAGCAGCAGCCGCAGGTCCAGCGGGGTGCGCAGGCGCGACGCGATCAAGGCACCGGCAATGACTCCCAGGCCGAAGATCGGCCAGAACATGTCCAGCCAGGCCGAGCCCGGCAGCGACTGGCGGGCGATCACGGGCAGGAAAGTGGCCGTGATGATGTAGCCGAACCCGGCCAGGCCATAGGCCATCGTCAACGTGGCGATTTCAGCCCTGCCGTGGCCGGTGGCAGCCTGGCCGCTGCTGGCCTGGGCCGCGGCGGGCGCGGGCAATTCGTGGTGCGGCGCCAACACCGGCCACACGAGCGCTGTGAGCCCCACGGCCAGCAGGCCGAAGGCCAGCCAGCCGGCGGCAGCCGACCAGTGCCAGTCCACCATGACACTGGCTGTCAGGCCACTGAGCACGATGCCGGCGCCGGGGCCGGTGTAGATGACGGCACCCATGGCTGGCACGCCCAGGCGCGCCAGTTGCCCCAGGCACCAGCCCGTGGTGTACACAAACACCAGGGCACTGGCCACGCCCGCAGCAAAGCGCAACAGGGGCCAGCCAGCCGGCCAGTGCAGGGACATGCCCAGCGTGAGCACACAGGTGGCCGCCAGGCCCGTGCGCACCAGCCGCGTGAAGCGCAGCGGCGGCAACGGGCCGAAACGCCGCCAGGCCCAGGGCTGCAGGGTGCACAGCAGGGCACCCACCAGGTAACCCAGGTAATTGGCGCTGGCCAGCCAGCTGGCCGCAGGCAGGTTCACGACACCGTCGGCCAGCATCATCGGCAGCAGCGGCGTGAAGGCAAAGCGGCCGATGCCCATGGCCACTGCTAACGAAAGCATTCCAGCAGCGGCCACCTGCCAGGGTTTGAGGAGAGAAGTCATTGCGGGCGATTTTGTCAGGCGGTTGATCATCCCGCCTGTCGCATGCCATGATGGGGGGGACTGAATATCCGCATCCCACCATGAAGCTACTCAAACGCCTCCTGTCCGGCAGCCCGGACCAGCAGGCCCCCAAGCTGGACGCACCGTCTCAGGCGGATGGACAGGAAGATTCCCGCGTGACCGAGCTGGGCAGCCAGACACAGACGCGGCGCGAACTGGTCCGGGTGCTGACGCGCGACACTTTGCGGTACTGTGGCATACCGGACGGCTGGGTGGAATGCCAGGTGCTGGTGGTCAACACCCGCAAGGGCGACACCCACATGCACGTGCGGCTGGTCATCAAGCACTGGAACGACCTGCTGGTGCGCTATGCGATGGCCTTCGAGCGCCGGCTGATGGCGGAGATCCAGCGTTTTGAACCGCAGGCTTCGGAATGGCTGCACAGCATTACCTGGCAGTTCAAGGCCGACAACTACCCCTACACCGAGATGCCGGCACCCGAGAGCTGGTCGGGGGCGCCGGCCGTGTCGTTGCTGGACAGTGTGGGCGGACCGGGTGACGATGACCAGCCCATGGATGAGCTGGAGCAGGACCTGGCCCGGCTGATGGCCGTGCGCGACTCGGCGCTGGCTGAACTGCGCAGCGACGTGCCCGATTTCGCGGCCACACAGCCCGGCACGCGCTGACGGTGTCCGGTGCCGCCAGACGCCGTGGCCGTTACCACGTTTATGTGGTGCAGCTGTCGGATGTGGTGTGGAATCTGGCGCGCTTTCGCCGCGCCAACCCCGATTACCTCCTGGGCCAGCCGTTTGTGTATGTGGGCATGACAGGGCTGGACCCGGATGTGCGATTTTACAAGCACAAGGCGGGCATCCAGGCCAACAGCTATGTGCAGCGCTATGGCCTGCATCTGCTGCCGCAGCTGTACGAGCGCCACAACCCCATGCCCTATCAGGACGCCCGCCTGACGGAGGTGGAGCTGGGGATTGCGCTGCGGGCGCGCGGCTATGGCGTGTGGCAGGCCTGAGCCGTCTCAGCGGCGCGGGTTCAGCGGATAGGCCGGGTCGGTAAAGCCAGGCGTAGACGGATGGCCCGGCGCGACCAGCGAATTGATCAGCGCCTCGTCTTCTTCGCTCACCACGCATTCCAGAGCCGGCAGGTAGTCCTGCCACTGGGCCAGCGTGCGCGGTCCGGCGATCACGCTGCTGACCGCCCGGTGCGCCAGCACCCAGGCCACGGCCAGCCGGGCCACGGTGCTGCCGCGGGCCTGGGCATGCTGCTGAAGCTTCTGGGCAATGACCAGGGATTCCTCGCGGAACTCCGTCTCGGTCATGCGCTTGTCGCCACGGCCGGCGCGGGTGCCTTCGGCCGGCTTCGCCCCGGGTGTGTACTTGCCCGTCAGCACGCCACGCGCCACCGGGCTGTAGGGCACCACGCCGATGCCAAAGTGCTCGCAGGCCGGCAGTATTTCAACTTCGGGCATGCGGTTGAGCAGGTTGTAGTAGGGCTGGCACACGACGGGCCCGGGCATGCCGATGGCCCGTGCTGTGCGCACCAGTTCGGCAATGCGCCAGCCGCGGAAGTTGGAGATGCCCCAGTAGCGGATCTTGCCGGCGGCCAGCAACGCCTGCAGCGCGTACAGGGGTTCTTCCAGGTCCATGCCGTTGTAGTCGCGGTGCAGGTACAGCACGTCGATGCGGTCGGTCTGCAGGCGAGCCAGGCTGGCGTCCACCTCGCGCAGCATCCAGGCGCGAGAGTAGTGACCCTCGTTCACGCGCGGGCCCATGGCATTGCCCAGCTTGGTGGCCAGCACCCAGTCGTCGCGCTGGCCCTTGAGCAGCCTGCCCAGCATGGCCTCGGACGCCCCCTTGGTGTAGACGTCGGCGGTATCGATGAAATTGACGCCATGGCTGCGGGCGTCGGCCACGATCTGCGCGGCTTCGGCTTCGCCGGTCTGGTCGCCAAACATCATGGTGCCCAGGCACAGGGCGGAAACTTTGAGGTTGCTCTTGCCGAGCTGGCGGTACTGCATGCGGGTCCTTCCTGGGGTTGAACGGGTCAACCTTATCGCAAAGCCTGGCGCAGCGCATCGGCGCACAGCCGCACGGCTGTGTTGGCCTCGTCGATGATCCGGCCCATGAGGATGAAGCCGTGGATCTGCCGCGCAAAGCACACGTACTGCGTGGGCACGCCGGCGGCAGACAGCCTGTCGGCATAGGCCAGGCCTTCGTCGCGCAGCGGATCGTAGCCGGCGGTCAGCACCAGCGCCGGGGGCAGGCCGGCATGGTCGGCAGCCAGCAGGGGCGAAGCGCGCCAGTCGGTGTACTGCGCGGCGTCCAGGTAGTGGCCCTGAAAGTAGTCGATGACCTCGCGTGTGAGCAGGTAGCCGGCGCCGTTTTCGCGGTGCGATGCGCTGTTGCCATGCATGTCGGTGGACGGATAGATCAGCAGCTGGAACGCGGGACGCGGCGCGTGGCCCGCATCGCGCAGCGACAGCGTGACGGCCGCCGTGATGTTGCCGCCCGCGCTGTCGCCGCCCAGGGCCACGCGGGTGGGATCCACCGCCAGCGCCGCTGCCTGGGCAAACACCCAGCGCGTGGCCGCCAGCGCGTCATCAATGGCGGCGGGAAAGCGGTGTTCAGGGCCCATTCGGTAGTCCACCGCGTACACGGCGCAACCGGCGCCATTGGCCAGTTCCCGGCACAACACGTCGTGTGTGTCCAGGTCGCCGATGACCCAGCCGCCGCCGTGAAAGTACACCAGTGCAGGCAGCACCTGTGCGGCCGTGCTGCCGGCCGGGCGGTATTCGCGCAGCGTGATGCTGCCCTGAGGGCCGGGGACGGCGATGTCACGCACCGATGCCACATCCGGTGGCGCCGGCTGGCTGTAGCTGCGCCGGTCACGGTAGGCACGCCGTGCATCGGCCGGGCTGAGTTCATGGGTGGAGGGGATGTTGCGCTGGCGGATCAGGTCCAGCAGCGCCTGGGCTTGCGGGTCGAGCATGGCGGAAGTCCTGCGGGCAAAGCGGCCACTATAGGGGCCCGGGGCTGCTGTACCTGTCGCCTGTCTGCCACGGTGGCGGAATCCTCTATAGTGCCCCGAACCCTGGACATCCACTGTGACCGACCGACGCCATCTGCTGAAGCTTGCCGCCGCTGCCGCCACCACATTGTGGCTGCCGCGCAGTGCCTGGAGCCAGCTGCGCGCCGCCACAGATCCGTTCAGCCTGGGGGTGGCCAGCGGCTCGCCGCGGCATGACGGCGTGGTGCTCTGGACCCGGCTGGCGGTCCCGGCGCAGTCCGGCCCCGCTACGGTGCAGTGGGAGGTGGCCCATGACGAAGGCTTTGCCCGCGTCGCGCGGCGTGGCCAGGCCCAGGCCCTGCCTGAACTGGGCCATGCAGTGCATGTGGAGGTGCCGGCGCTGGAGCCCGACCGGGCGTACTTCTACCGTTTCATGGCAGGCGGTACCTCCAGCCCCACGGGGCGCACCCGTACCACGCCCGCGCCGGATGCCGCCGTACAGCGGTTAAGGCTGGCCTATGCCTCGTGCCAGCGCTGGGAGCACGGCTACTACAGCGCCTGGCGTCACATGCGGGCCGATGCGCCCGACTATGTGGTGTTCCTGGGTGACTACATCTACGAGTACCCGAATGCGCAGGGGGCGGTGCGCTTCCCGGACAGTGGCTGGACCCTGACACTGGACGATTACCGTCGCCGCTATGCATTGCACCGGAGCGACGCCGACCTGCGAGCCATGCACGCAGCCTGTCCCTGGTTTGTGACCTGGGACGACCACGAGGTGCAAAACGACTATGCCGGACTGGCCGCGGGCAACGCCGGGCCGTCTGTGGCGGACTTCGCTGCCCGGCGCGCGGCTGCCTACCAGGCGTTTTACGAGCACATGCCGTTGCGCTCCAGTGTGCTCACGCGCGCCATGCAGGGCCTGGCTGCCGCAGCGCCGCTGCGCATCCATGGCCAGACCACGTTCGGTCGGCTGGCCAGCCTGTACCTGCTGGATGCACGGCAGTACAAGGACCCCCAGGCTTGTACGCGGGATGGCAAGCCCGGCTCCAGCTATGTGGATCCGGCCGCCTGTCCGGCCTGGGATGACCCCCGGCGCAGCATGCTGGGAGCCGCGCAGGAGACCTGGCTGGACGGCGCGCTGGCGCAAGGCAGCCAGGGCTGGAACCTGATCGGCCAGCAGTCGCTGTTTGGTGCACGCGACAGCCGGCCGGGACCGGAGCGCTTTTTGTGGAACGACGGCTGGGACGGGTACGGCGCTGCGCGCACGCGCCTGACCGACAGCCTGCGTCGCCATGCGGTGGCCAACCCGGTCTTCCTGGGAGGGGATGTGCACGAAAACTGGGTCGGCCATGTGAAGGCCGATTACGCCGTGCCGGCCAGTGCGCCGGTGGGCGTTGAGTTTTGCGGCACCAGCATCACCTCGCGTGCGGGCGGCGACAACAGCAAGTTGCCGGCGCGGCTGGCCGAGAACCCGCATTTTGTGTTTGCGGACACGGAAAAGCGGGGCTACGGCCTGGTGGACCTGACGCCTTCGCGGTTGACGGCGACCTTGCGGGTGATCGACGATGTAACCCGGGTGGACGCCTCCGTGAGTACGCTGGCGCAGTTTGCGGTGGCCGCTGGCCGCCCCGTGGTGGAAAAGGCTTAGGGTGAAGTCACGTTCTGACGTTGTGGCATCCGGCATGGCCCGCCGGCTGGTGCTGTGGGGCATGGCCCTGGTCCTGGCGCTGGGCTGGGCCCGTGCGCAGGCCCAGGTGGTGCTGGGCCTGGAAGGCAGCTATGCGCTGGCCCCGGCGGTCAGCTACCTGCGCGACAGCTCGGGAAAGTTGACGCTGGACGACGTGCTGCAACCCGCGCGGCAGGCCACGCTGCAGCCGGTGGCCGACAGCGCCACGGCCACCAATTTCGGGTTGACGCCCGACGCCATCTGGATGCGTGTGGCGGTGCGCCTGGCCCCCGGCGCGCCACGCGAATGGCTGCTGCAGGTGGCTTACCCGCCGCTGGACAGCGTTGACCTGTACGTGCCCGATGGTGAGGGCGGCTGGCTGCGCAGCCGGGCGGGCGATGCCGTGCTGCCGCGCGACAGCGTTCCCCACCGCACCCATGTGCTGCGTGTGGCCTTGCCACCGGGCAGCGAGCACCTGCTGTACGTGCGGGCGGCGTCCCAGGGGCCGGTGTCGGCGCCGCTGCGGCTGTGGCAGCCCGACGCGCTGTGGGCGAGTGACCAGAAGACCTACTCGGTCCTCAGCCTGTACTTTGGCCTGTTGCTGGGTTTGCTGGCCTACAACCTGTTGCTGTACCTGTCGGTGCGTGACCGCGCTTTCCTGCTGTATGTGGCCTTTGTGACCAGTCTGGGGCTGGCCCAGAGTGCGCTGACGGGGCTGGGCATGCAGTTTTTGTGGGGGCAGTGGCTGTGGTGGACCAATGTGGCGCCCAACGTCGGCAATTCCGCCGCCGCCGTGTTCGGCCTGCTGTTTGCACGCCAGTTCATCGACTCGGCCAGGACCATGCCACGGCTGGATCTGGCCCTGCAGGTGCTGGCCGCGGCCTGGCTGGCGTCGCTGGCGGCGGCCGTGTTCCTGCCCTACATCGTGGCCACCTGGATGACCACGGTGCTGTCGCCCCTGAGCGTGTTTGCGGTGATTGCGGCTGGTGTGCGCGGCGTGCGCCAGCGTCAGCCCGGCGCGGTCTATTTCCTTGCGGCCTGGGCGGCGTTGCTGGGCGGTGTGATGGCCCTGTTCCTGCACAACATCGGCATCCTGCCGTCCACCCTGGTCACGGCCAATTCGCTGCTGATCGGCTCCGCTCTGGAAATGGTCCTGCTGTCCTTTGCCCTGGGCGACCGCATCAACGTGGCGCGGCGCGAGAAGGAGCAGGCGCAGGCCCGCATCGAGGCTGAACATGCCCTGGTAGAGGCGCTCAGCGAATCGCAGGAGCGCTACCGCCAACTGCTCGAAGAACGCGAAATCATCCTGGAAAACTCCATCGTCGGCATCGTTTTCCTCACGCCCGACGGCCGTTTCCGCTGGGCCAACCAGGCCATGCAGGACATCTTTGGCGCCGGCGGCGAGAAGCTGACATCGATGGAGCCGTTTTACCTGTCGCGCGAGCATTACCTCCAGATTGGCGGTGAAGTGGCGCAGGCCATCAGCCGCGGCGAGGTGTATGAAAAGGAGCTTCAGGTCCAGCAATACGATGGCAAGCGGATCTGGATCTCGCTGTCGGGCAAGTCTGTCAGTACCAAGGACCTCAGCCAGGGCACGGTCTGGGTGATCATGGACATCACCCAGCGCAAGGAACTGGAGGCCCAGCTACAACGCACCTCGTCCGAGCGGGAGGCCATCCTGAACAGCGCCACAGTGGGCATTGTGCTGTCGGTCTTTCGCCGCCACGAATGGGTGAACGACAAGTTCGCGCAGATGCTGGGGTATCCGCGCCAGATCCTGATCGGCCAGACCTCTGAATACATCCACACCACCCATGAGGCCTGGGAAGAGTTTGGCCGCGAAGCCCGCGCTGCGCTGATCGCGCACGGCACCTACACCTGTGAACGCCAGCTGCGCCGCCGTGGTGGCGAGCTGTTCTGGGTGGAAATGGGCGGCAGCTGCATCCGGCCCAATGACCCGGACTCGGGCGTGATCTGGACCTTCCTGGACATCACGCAGCGCAAGCGGTCCGAACAGGAAATCCGCGAGGCGCTGGAGCAGCAAAAGGCGCTGAACGAACTGCGCAGCCGGTTTGTGGCCATGACCAGCCACGAGTTCCGCACGCCGCTGTCGGCCATCCTGTCGGCCGGTGAACTGCTGCGCGACTATGGCGACCGCCTGCCGGCCACCGAACGCGCCGAATTGCTGGACGGCATTTCGGCGGCGGTGCAGCGCATGTCGCGCATGATGGACCGCGTCCTGCTGCTGGGCAAGGCCGACGCGCAGATGCTGGAATTCACGCCACACGAGGTGGATCTGGTGCCGCTGGCGCGCAAGTTCATCGACGAGGCACGCGCCCAGCACCCCGACGCCACCTGCCAGATCCTCACCGAGTTTGACCCGCAGCTGCGCCGCGGGCGCTATGACGAGGCACTGCTGCGCCACATCTTCGGCAACCTGCTGTCCAACGCGCTGAAATATTCGCCCGGCGGCGGCACCGTGCGCTTTTGCGTGCAGGCGCGCGACGGCGGCGCAAAGTTCGAAGTGGCGGACGAGGGCATAGGCATACCGGCGGAGGAGATTCCGCACCTGTTCGGCTCGTTCCACCGGGCCAGCAACGTGGGCGACATCCAGGGCACGGGCCTGGGCCTGGCGATTGTGAAGAACGCGGTCGACAAACACGGCGGCCGCATCAGCGTGACCAGCGCGCCCGGCGAGGGCACGCGCTTTACCGTGTGGCTGCCGTCAGCCTGATGCGCTGGCGTCGTCCGCCGGCGGGGCGGCATCGTCCTGCCGGGCCGTGGTGAAGATGTCCCAGGCCGCAATGAACATGGCCGCGATGACCGGGCCGATGACAAAGCCGTTGATGCCGAATACACCCATGCCGCCCACGGTGGACAGCAGCACGAGATAGTCGGGCATCTTGGTGTCCTTGCCCACCAGGAACGGTCGCATCAGGTTGTCCACCAGCCCGATGGCCAGCACGCCCCAGGCGGCCAGCCCGGCGGCCTCCAGCAGTGCGCCGGTTGCCAGGAAATAGATCGCCACGGGGCCCCACACCAGCGCCGCGCCGACCGCCGGCAGCAGCGAGAGAAAGGCCATCACCGTGCCCCACAGCAGCGCGCCCGGGATACCCAGCACGGCGAACGCAATACCACCCAGCGCGCCCTGGATCATGGCCACCAGGATGTTGCCCTTGACCGTCGCGCGCACCACCGTGACAAATTTGCTGAACAGGCGCCGCCGGTGCACCGGGTTCAGCGGCACTGCGGAGCCGATCTGCGCTGCCAGTGCCGGCCCGTCGCGCAGCAGGAAAAACAGCAGGTACAGCATGATGAAAAAGCTCACCACGAATTCGAGCGTGTTCTGGCCGATGGAAAACGCCTGCGTGGTCAGGACCTTGCCGCTTTGCGCCAGTGCCGTGGCCAGTTTCTGCTGCAGTGCGCCCAGGTTGCCCAGCCCGAACCGGTCCAGCAACTGGTGCAGCCAGTCCGGCAGGGCGCCCACCACCTGCTGGAAGTAAAGCGCCAGGTTCAGCTCGCCCGAGCGCGTGCGCTCGTACAGGCCCGAGGCCTGTTGCACCAGCGACGCTGCGATGAACACCGTGGGAATGATCACGATCAGCACAATGACCGCCAGCGTCACCAGCGCGGCCAGGTTGGGCCGGCGGCTCCAGCGGGTGCTCAGGCGCCGCTGCAGCGGCATGAACACGATGGTGATGAAGAGCGCCCACAAGACCGCGCCGCTGAAAGGCCAGATGATCAGGCCGAAAGCCGCCGTGACGGCCACCAGCAGCCAGACGAAGGCGCGTGATTCGATCGTGGACGACTGGGGCGGGTTGGGCTCTTGCATGGGCCGCAGGTTAACACCGCACCACTTCCAGAAGCCGGTCCAGCCCGCCGCTGTTGATGGCCACCATGGCCTGTGCGCGCACCGCCGGCTTGGCCTGGTAGGCCACTGACAGACCGGCCACGCCCATCATGGGCAGGTCGTTGGCGCCGTCTCCCATGGCAATGGCCTGGCGTGGGGAAATGCCCAGGCGTTCGCAGGTCAAAAGCAGCATGCGGCGCTTTTCGTCGCCGTCACAGATGTCGCCCCAGTCCTGGTCGACCATGCGGCCTGTGAGCTGGCCGCAATTGGGGCCGGACTCGACCTCCAGCACGTTCGAGCGGGTGTAGTCGATGCCCAGCGTGTCGCGCACCCGGTCAGTGAAGAAGGTGAACCCGCCGGACACCAGCAGCACCTTCAGGCCGGCCGCCTTGCAGGCGGCTACCAGTTCGCGTGCGCCGGGGTTCAGCTGCAGCCGCTCGGTGTAGACGCGCTCCATGTCAGCCACGGTGACGCCGCGCAGCAGCGCCACGCGCTGGCGCAGGCTGTCCTTGTAGTCGGTGATCTCGCCGCGCATGGCGGCTTCGGTGATGGCGGCCACCTCGGCCTTGCGGCCGGCGGCGTCGGCGATTTCATCCACGCATTCGATGTTGATGAGCGTGGAGTCCATGTCGAAGGCGATCAGCTTGAAGTCGGCGAGCTTGAGGGGGGGCGTGAAGTTCTGGACGACCAGGCCGGGAGAGATTTCGTGAGCGGACATGTGGGATCAGTGAAGCCAGTTTTCAGATGGGAAGGCCCGCGTTGCGGGCTCAACCGACAAGGTCGGCAAGGACCATGCCGTATGTTACTTTGCGGCTGCGGCAACGGGCTGGGCATCCTGCCTGGGCTGCCCCAGTGAGCGCAGCACATCGCGCACCATCTGGGCGCGGTCCTTGGGCTCCTTGAGCTCGCGCTCGATGCGCAACTTTTCGTTGCCAGCCAGCCTGATGTGGCGGTTCTTCTGTACCAGATCAATGATGCGCATCGGGTCCACCGGCGGGTTCGGCCTGAACGTGATGTGGATGACGCCCGGCGCCGCGTCCACCTTGACCACGCCATACGGCCGCGCGATCACGCGCAGGCGGTGCACGTCGATCAGCGTCTGGGCCTGGGGCGGCAGTTTGCCGAAACGGTCCACGATTTCTTCCAGCAGCGTGTCGATCTGGTCCGTGTTTTTGGCGGTGGCCAGTTTCTTGTAGAAGCTCAGGCGCAGATGCACGTCGCCGCAGTAGTCATCGGGCAGCAGGGCAGGGGCGTGCAGGTTGATGTCGGTGGTGACCGACAGCGGGCTGAGCAGGTCGGGCTCCTTGCCCTCCTTCAGGCTGCGCACGGCCTCCGACAGCATCTCGTTGTACAGCTGGAAGCCGATTTCCATCATGTTGCCGCTCTGGTTTTCGCCCAGCACTTCTCCGGCACCTCGGATTTCAAGGTCGTGCATGGCCAGGTAAAAGCCGCTGCCGAGCTCTTCCATCTGCTGGATCGCGTCCAGACGCTGCGCGGCCTGCTTGGTCAGGCCGTCCGTATCGGGCACCATCAGGTAGGCATAGGCCTGGTGGTGGCTGCGGCCCACGCGGCCACGCAGCTGGTGCAGCTGCGCCAGGCCGAACTTGTCTGCCCGGCTGATCACGATGGTGTTGGCCGTGGGCACGTCAATGCCGGTTTCAATGATGGTGGAGCACAGCAGCAGGTTGTAGCGCTGGGCCACGAGATCGCGCATCACGCGCTCCAGTTCGCGCTCGGGCATCTGGCCGTGGGCCACGGCAATGCGCGCTTCGGGAAGGATTTCTTCAAGCCGGGTGCGGCGGTTTTCGATGGTTTCAACCTCGTTGTGCAGGAAGTACACCTGACCGCCACGCTTGAGTTCGCGCAGCACAGCCTCACGGATCACGCCGTTGCCTTCGTTGCGCACAAAGGTCTTGATCGCCAGGCGCCGCT
>CAZUJD010000014.1:0-20671 GCA_964620025.1 uncultured Ramlibacter sp.
TGGGGTACACACCCGCGGCGATCAGGCCGGCGTAGTGGGCCATGTCCACCATGAAAATGGCACCGACGGCCTTGGCTACCTTGGCGAAGCGCTCGAAGTCAATTCGCAGGCTGTACGCTGAAGCACCCGCGATGATGAGCTTGGGCCTGGTTTCGTGGGCCTTGCGCTCCATCGCGTCGTAGTCGATCTCTTCCTTGTCGTTCAGACCGTAGCTCACGACGTTGAACCACTTGCCGCTCATGTTGAGGGCCATGCCGTGGGTCAGGTGGCCGCCTTCGGCCAGGCTCATGCCCATGATGGTGTCGCCGGGCTTCAGGAAAGCCAGGAATACAGCCTCATTGGCCGATGCGCCGCAATGGGCCTGCACGTTGGCGGCCTGGGCGCCAAAAATCTGCTTCACGCGGTCAATGGCCAGTTGCTCGGCCACATCGACATGCTCGCAGCCACCGTAGTAGCGGCGGCCCGGGTAACCTTCGGCGTATTTGTTCGTGAGCTGGGTGCCTTGTGCAGCCATCACGGCGGGCGAAGCATAGTTTTCGCTCGCGATCAGCTCAATGTGATGTTCCTGGCGCGCGTTCTCGGCCTGGATGGCGGCCCAGAGTTCGGGGTCGGTCTGTTCAACAAGAATGGTGCGGTCGTACATGGTGGCAGTCCTTAGACGTTGGTCCCTGAGTGAAACCAGGGCTGCCCAGGCGAACGGCTGAAACGCACGGGCAGGGCCTGTGCGGTGCGCTTCCCAGTGGTCATCCACGTCCGCAGCGGCGCCACTCTGGGGCCGCGCCTATCGCCAGTCGCGCACCCGGCTAGTGTAGCCCAGCTGCTCAGGAGCTGGCCAGCGCGGCAACCTTCTCCACAGCCGGGGCAGGGACGGGCGGGGCAGCCACGGGGATGGCCTGTGCCGGAGGGTTGAAGGCCGGTACGGACTTGCCGCCAGCGACTTGCAGCAAGCGCTGGTGCTCGGCCAGGACCTTGCCAGCATAGCCGCCGTCGTCTTCCATGTTGGCCGCGCCCACGTAGAACTTCAGGCCGCCCTCCAGCGAACCCGCCCGGGCAATGCATTCCTGCAATACCTTGACGCCCACGCGCAGGTTGGTCACGGGGTCGAAGGCGGCCAGTTTGCCGCCAAAGCTTTCGTACTTGTCGCTGTGCACGCCTGTCATGACCTGCATCAGGCCTTGTGCGCCGACGGCGCTCTGGGCGAACGGGTTGAAGCCAGACTCCACGGCCATGATGGCCAGTATCAGTGTCGGGTCAAGCTTGGTGCGTGCGCCGATGTCATAAGCCTCAGCCACCAGTGCTCCCAGCGGTTCGGGAGCCACCCGGTATTTGCGGCTGAGCCAGAAGGCAACGGCCGCCTGCTGCTTGGGCAGACTCTTGGGGTTGGTGGCCGTGGTGCGATCAATGGCGTCGCTATCCACTTCCATGCCCATGGAGGCAATCTGACGGGCCTGCAGCCAGCCAATGAGTTTCACTTCGCCAGCCTGACGCAAGTCGGGCCGGGCAGTCAGGGTGATCACTGAAAAGACCACGGCCAGCCCCACAAGGGCAAAACCGTTATGCGTGATCTCAAAAAAGCCTTGGGCAATATCGGATGCGAAGACTCGCACGCCCTGGGCGATTTGTCCTAACGCTGTCATAGCACTTCCTTTCTACGCGCGGGCCTGGCTCGTCATGCTGGGTGTCCAGCATCACTCACTCAGGCTCCTCGTTTGGATTGGTACGCCATCAAAATCCTGCGGGGTCCTTTGGGACATGGTGCAGCGATTTGACTTAGCCGGGGTCGGCAGCGGGTTCGGGTTGTCCCTAGTCTTTCGGGACTGGGCGGATTCTGAGGGAATCCAAATACCCAGTCAATCATAAGGTCGTCGCAAATTATATTGAAAATTACATTTAGAAAACTGTATGTGCAAACAGTTTTTTCTTGATCAAAGTCCTGAAGCCGCTGTTTTTGCGGCTTGCAGGCGGGCCGGAAAAGGCAGGGGAAGCGCTGTCCAGTGGGTCGATGTGTATCGAAATGTAGGGATTTTTTGGGCGCTTGCCCCTATTTCCCATGTCAAGCCAAATGCCGCAATCGGATGGCGTGGTGCCATTGAAAATCAGATTTGAAATGTCGGCATCCTTCGCATAAGTTTGCAGGGCTTGTTGATTCAAGCATCCAGCCGGTAGGAGCCAGACGCCATCAACTGATGGACGACGAAGCAGCCCCGGCCTCTCATGGAGGCAATCTATTGCCTTCGACGCAGCGCGGGACCCGACTCTCCCCGTTGCGCACCCAGACGGCATGGGCTTTGAGCCAGCCGTCAAGCCCGGCGGGGCTGGCTGCAGGCCAGACCCGTCCGGGCTTTCTTCTTGGTGGCTGTAAATGCGCATTGACGTTTTGGCCCCGGCACTGAAAACTCCGCCCATGCAGTACAAAAATCTGGGGCACAGCCGTTGGGTGCGCCTGGCCATGTGGGTAGTTGGGGTGACTGTGGCCGTGTGGGTCCTGGCCTGGCTGGCCGTACCGCCCCTGCTCAAGCAGGCCATCGAGAAGACCGCGACGCAACGGCTGGGCCGAACGGTCCAGCTCCAGCAGGTTGACTTCCGGCCGTGGTCGCTCGAACTGACGTTGCATGGCTTGCGCGTGGCGCAGGCTGGCGGCGGCCCTGATCTTCTACAGATCCGGCACATCTATATAGATGCTGAATTGCAGTCCCTTCTGCGACTGGCGCCGGTGGTGGACGCCGTGCGACTGGACGAGCCCCAACTGCGGGTGACGCATCTGGGCGCTGGTCGCTATGACTTCGACGACATCCTGGCTCGCCTGCAAGGGCCCGCCGAGTCCCCGGCAGGCGAGCCTCAGCGCTTTGCGTTGCACAACCTGCAGATCCTGGCGGGCGCCATCGACTACACAGACGCTGCCGTGCAGCGCACCCACACGCTGCGTGAACTGCAGCTGAGTATTCCTTTCCTGAGCAATCTGAACTCCCATCGGGAAATCAAGGTCCAGCCCCAACTGGCCTTTGTGCTGAACGGCAGCCGGTTTGACTCGACAGCCCTGGGCACACCATTTGCGCAAACCCGCAAGACTGACGCCAGCATCCGAATTGCCGGCTTCAACCTGGCTCCCTACCTGGGCTATCTGCCGGCCGGCTTGCCTGTACGTCTGCAATCAGCCGTACTGGATGCCGAATTGCGGGTCGCTTTCGAGCAATTGCCGGCGCCCGCCGTCAGGGTCGGTGGCAGCCTGACGGCGCGTGGCGTACGTCTGGCTACCGCTGACGCCGCACCGCTGCTGGGCTTTGATGCCTTGACTGTGCAATTGGGCGATGTGAGACCGCTGGAACGCGTGGTCGGCCTGCAGGCTGTCGAACTGACGGGCCCCCGACTCGATGTACGCCGCAGCGCACAAGGCCGCCTGAATCTGGACATGGGCACCGGTACGTCGACGCAACCAGGCAGTGCAACCACGACGCAGCCTGCCTGGCGCCTATCGGTTGAGCGGCTGGCGGTGCGAGACGGTGTGGCCGCGTGGGAAGACCGCTCCGTCAGCCCAAGATCGACCATGACCCTGGCTGGATTCACGCTGGACGCCAGCGCCATCCAGTGGCCGCTGGTGCAGCCGCTGCAATTCAGCGGCGCGGCGGCCGTGGCGTCCCGTCCTCCCCAGGCCACGTTGACATTTGCCGGGTCGGCTACCACGGCAGCAGCCTCCGCCACGGTCAGCGTCTCTCAACTGGGGCTGGGTACGGCCTCGCCCTATGTGGCGCAGTTCCTGCGGCCCGCTCTGACAGGCAGCCTGAGCAGCACCCTGGGGGTGACCTGGCGGGCGGCCCAGGGGCGTGGCGATGCCGATGTACAGGTGCACATCGTCAGCCTGATGCTGGACGGATTGAGTCTGGCTGATCCAGACCGGCGTCCCGCTGGGGCGCCGCTGGCCGCTGTGCGGCAACTGGCGCTGGCCGACGCACACCTGGACCTGACCCGTAGCACCCTGGGCATCAGCAAGCTGCAGATCGAGCAGCCGCGCCTTGCCGCCAGCCGGGACGCACAGGGCCGGTTCATGACGCAAGCCTGGCTCAAGCCGCCTCCCGCGTCGGCAGTGGCGGGCACGGCGACCGCCACCGGCAATCCCTGGCGGGTCACACTGGACAACCTGGCCGTCAATGGCGGTCAGGTGGGCTGGCGCGACGAAGCGATGCGCAAGCCGGTGGCGCTGGACGTGTCAGCGCTGCAAATCAAGGGCTCCAACCTTGTTTTGCCGTCTGCCCGTGATGCTGCACCAGTCAGGACGGCCAGGCCGGCCTCACTGAACGTCTCGGCCCGATTGGCGGCAGGTCAGACGGAGCCCGGCAAGCTGAGCTACCAGGGGACCGTGGGCCTGTTGCCATTGCAGGCCCAGGGTGCGGTGGACGTGACCCACCTGCCTGTGCATGCGTTGGCCCCATACCTCGGCGATGCGCTCAACCTTGAGCTGCTGCGGGCGGACGCCGCATTCCGGGGGACGCTGCGCTTTGAGGCCGCGCCCGGTGGCACGACGCTTCGCCTTGCGGGCGACGCCGCCCTGGAAGACTTGCGCGCCAACAGCCTGCCTGCAGCCGGGACTGCAGGATTCACCACGGGCGAAGAGCTTCTGGCCTGGACGTCCTTGAACCTGGGTGGGCTGGATGTGTCCGTGGCGCCGGGGACCGCCACCATGATCAGTGTGCGCGAAACCTCCCTGAGCGACTTTTACGCCAGGATCATCATCAACGAGGCCGGGCGCATCAACCTGCAGGATCTGGGCCGACAGGGGGCGGCCCAAACCGCCGGAACGCCCACAGCGGTGGCCACGGCATCATCCGCCGCGCCGGCGCCTGCCTCACCAGCGCCGGTGATACGCATCGGCCCCGTCAGCCTCGTCAATGGCAAGGTGTTTTTCTCGGACCGTTTCATCAAGCCGAGCTACTCCGCCAACCTCAGCGAACTGACAGGCCGGCTCAGCGGGTTCAGCTCTGTGGCGGCGGGCGCCACGCCCGAGATGGCCGACCTTTCCCTGCGCGGCAAGGCCGAAGGCACGGCCGATCTCGAAATCACAGGCAAGCTCAATCCGCTGGCCCAGCCGCTGGCGCTGGACATCCGCGGACGCATGCGCGACCTGGAACTGCCGCCGTTGTCGCCGTATTCGGTGAAGTACGCAGGGCACGGTATCCAGCGAGGCAAACTCAGCATGGATGTGAACTATGTGGTGCGCCCTGATGGCCAGCTCACCGCGAGCAACCGTCTGGTGCTCAATCAGCTGAGTTTTGGCGACAAGGTGGACGGCGCGCCTGCCAGCCTGCCGGTGAAGCTGGCGGTAGCCCTGCTGGCCGACCGCAACGGGGTCATTGACGTGGACCTGCCCATCAGCGGCTCTCTGAACGACCCGCAGTTCCGCCTGGGGCCGCTGATCTTCCGGGTGATCGTGAACCTGGTCGTCAAGGCCGTGACCGCACCTTTCAGCCTGTTGGCCAGCGCGCTGGGTGGCGGGGGCGAAGAGCTCAGCATGGTGAGTTTTGCGCCGGGCTCGGCCATCCTGAGCCCCGACGCCCGCGCCGGCCTGGACAAGGTGGCCCGCGCGTTGACAGACCGGCCCGCACTGCGCATGACGGTGGTAGGAACGGCCAGCCTGGAGGCGGAGCGGCAGGCACTGCGCGACGAAAGGCTGGCCGCTTTGCTGCGGGCCGAGAAGCGCCGCGCTGCCGGCCTGGCGGCCACGGCCGTGGTCACGCTGGACCCCGCCGAAGAGCCGGCACTGCTGGCCGCCGTGTACCGCAGGGCCGACATCACCAAGCCTCGTAACCTGATAGGCCTGGCCAGGGATTTGCCGCCGGCCGAAATGCGCGCGTTGCTGCTGGCCAATATCACCGTGGATGAAAACGCTGCCCGAGAGCTGGCGGTGCAGCGAGGCGTGGCCGTGCGCGACTATCTGGCCGGGCGGGACCTGTCTGCCCAGCGCCTGTTCCTGGGGGCGGCCAAGGCAGTGGGGCCCGAGGCCAAATGGAGCCCGCGCGCCGAGCTGAATCTGGCGATGCAATAAGCCGGCCGATAAACAGCGAAAATAGCGGCTTCGCCGTTTGACGGCCTGTTTTCTCAAGAAATCTTTGCAGTGACCCAAGCCAGCCCCAAAACCACCGATACCCAAGCACTCGACGCCCTGACCGGTGGCGCGTTTTCCGCGCCCACCTCGGGCGAGCGCGCCGCCCGCGTGCGCGACTGGCTGGCCACCAACCCGACGCCCGAGCAAATGCAGGACGTTTACCGGGACCTGAGCTCGCGGGACAAGGGCGCGGCCAAGCTGCTGCGCGAAAAGCTCGACGATATCCGTCGCAGCAAGGGGCAGGAAGCCATTGCCGCCGAATGGGCAGACAAGGCCAGCGCCCTGCTGGCGCTGGCCAAGGTGAACATCGCCGACGCAATGGCCTGGCAGCGTGACGCGGCCAAGGCCGGCGCGCCCCTGTCCCGGGAGCCGCTGGCCGGCCTGAAAACCCAGCTGGCAGAACGCATCAAGGGCATTGAAGACCTGCAGCACCGCGTGCAGGTCCAGCGTGAGGCGGCTGTGTTGCTGGCCCAGCGCATTGAAATCCTGTCCACCAAATCCTGGCGCGACGCTCACACCGCCGCCGAGTCGCTGCGCAATGATGTGCCCGCCTGGCAGGCACAGGCCGATGCACTGCTGGCGGACGCCAACTGGGCCAGCCTGGACAGCAAGTTCCCGTCGCTGCTGGACGCGTCACGTACCCAGCTGCAGGTGGTGTGGGACGCTTTCCAGAGTGCGCTGGGCCTGGCTGCGGCAGCAGCCGAAGACACCGCCGCGCCGCTGCCGCCGGTGCCTGTGTGGGCCGATGAATTGCGTGTGGCGCGTGGTGGTCAGGCCGAAACCCCCGCAGCGCGTCCCGCCCGTCCCAAGGTTGATCCCGAGGTGCGGGCCAAGGCCACGCAGGCTGTGCGTGCCGTTTTGCAAACGCTTGAAAAGGAAATCGCCGAGGGTCACGGCAAGGCCAGCGCCGGCGCTGCTGCGGCATTGCGCAACGCGCTGAAAGACAACGGCAAACTGATTGACGACAAGCTGGACAGCCATGCGCAGGCTGCACTGGCCGCGGCCGGTGAACTGGAAGGCTGGCAGCGCTGGCGTGCCGACCAGCTGCGTCAGGAGCTGGTGGCCAAGGCCGAGGGCCTGTTTGAAAAGACCGCCGCCAAACCGGCGGCCGAGGCAGAGGCGTCCGATACCCCGGCCGCGCCCAAGCCCCGCTTCGGCGGCCGCAAGATGCAGGAAACCCTGCGCGCCCTGCGCGAGCAGTGGAAACAGACCGACCAGGGCGGCGTACCCAACCATGCCCTGTGGAAGCGGTTTGACGAGGCCTGCAACGAGGCTTACAAGGTGGTCGAGCTGTGGCTGGACAAGGTCAAGTCCGAGGCTGCTGAGCACAAGGCGCAACGCCTCGCACTGATCGAAGAACTCAAGGCCTGGGCTGCCGACAACACCATCGCCAGAGGCGGCGACTGGAAAGGCTTCAACCGCATCCTGCACCAGTTCAGCGACCGCTGGCGTGATGCGGGCCATCTGAGTGAAAAGGCATTTGCGGAGCTCCAGCCGGTCTGGAAAGAGGCCTTCAAAGCGGCTCTGGCCCCGCTGGAGGCTGTGCAAAAAGCGAGCCTGGAGCGTCGCCACGCCATGATTGACGAGGCCAAGGTTCTGGGTGCTGCACCCATGATGCGCATTGATGCGGTCAAGGCACTGCAGCAGCGCTGGCAGGCCGAGGCGCAGACCGTGCCGCTGGACCGCAAACACGAACAGAAGTTGTGGGATGCCTTCCGCAAGCCCATTGACGACGCCTTCAACCGCAAGGGCGAAGAACGTGACAAGGCAGCCGCCGCCCTGAGCGAGCGCGATCGCGCGGTGCTGGATGCGTCCAGGGCCCTGGAGGCTGCCAATGCCACTGGTGACGCGCAGAAGATCCGTGCCGCCATGGCTGCCCTGGACGCCGCGCTGCGAGGCCAGGCCCTGGCTGCGGCCGAAGTGGCCAGCCAGGACAAGGCCGCGAACGAGCACAAGCAGGCCTTGGCCGATGCCTCAACCACCGCCGTGCCCGCCGCCGCCGAGCCGGCCCCGGCTGAAGGCGCAGGTGAAACACCGGCGCCGGCTGCGGCCGCTGCGCCCAAGCCTGCACCCCGTCCCGTGGTGGCCATGCGCGGTGACGATCGGCCCGGCATGAAAAAATCCGAGCCTGCGCAGGCAGGCCGCGGTGGCAAATTTGGCGACCGCAAGGGAGCGCCTGGGGGTGGGCGTGGCGGCATGGACAACAAGTTCGAGCCGCGGCGTGATGATCGGGGCGGGCGCTTTGGCGATCGCGCAGAACGCGAGGACCGTGGCCCGCGCCTGGGCGATGTGGCTTTCCGTGCCCAGCGGGACGCGCTGGAGCATGCGCAGATGGCCCTGAAGAAGCTGGCTGCCCAGGCGCATGGCGAAGCGCTCACGCAGTTGCTGAGTGCCTGGGAGCAGCGCGCTGCTGACCAGGTACCGACGCAGCAGGAACTGGGCCGTTCGGTGGCAGCCGGCGTGCGTGGCGCCTGGGTGCAGGCATTGGGTGCAGCGCCGGCAGGTGATGCATCCGAGGCCTTGCTGAGGCTGGAAATGGCCGCTGAAGTGCCGACAACGGCGGAGCACATCAATGCCCGCCGGATGTTGCAATTGCAGCTGCTGACGCGGCGCAACGATCCGAGCCCCGCGCAGACCTGGGGTCAGGACGCTGCCAGGGTGCTTGCCAGCGCCCATGACGTGCAGTCGGCGCGCCGGCTGCAAAACGCGCTGAAAGCGCTGTTGCGCAGCTGACCTGAACGGTCAGTTTGGCGTTTCAGGCGCCTTCTTGAACGCCGAGCCGTCAAACGAGACGAACGATTCGACCTCAAACGGGGCCGAGACCTCGCGCACAAAGGCCGCCAGGTTGTTGCGCGTGGTGGCCCAGTTGTCGGTCTCGGCGCATTCCTTGTAGTAGCAGTAGTGCTCGCAGTTCAGGTGCTTGGTGGTCATGGCATAAATGCCCTGGCCCGGGGTGGCGGCTTCCAGCGACGCGAGTTGTCGCACTTCCTTGGCCACCTGGTCGCCGAAGAACGCCACGTACTGGTTCTTGAAGCGGGCAATCTCGGTGTTCTGGGTGGCGCACCATGCCACGGTTTCGTTCAGGGCCTCGATCAGCACGTGACAGGCCTGGTCCAGCTTGTCAAAGCGCCGCTCGGCCTGAGCGACCGCTTCGGCCATTTCCAGGTAGGCATGGCAGGGCTTCTGGCCGTCGGTCTTGCTGATCAGCAAGGCATCAAAGCCGGCGGCCTTGGTGTTGAGCTCGGTGATGGCGTCCTTGAGCTTCCAGCGATAGCGATCCAGGTTCTCGATGCTCAGGTCCTTGATCGCGAACTTGACCTTGTCTTCCACGTTCTGGGCCCTGGTGGCCTCACCCAGCCGTTTGGACCGGTGGTAGCCCCGCACTTTTCCTTCAATCGCCTTTTCTGCCGCGCCCAGCAGGTCGCCGATGATGGGGATGGGGATCAGCTTGAAAGCCGAGCGCACACCCATGGCGACCACCGACAGGCCCTTGGAGGCGAACGAGCCCTTGCTGCTCAGGGCGCTGCGCAATGAATGGAACTTGGCCGAGTTCTTGATGCGTGAGCCGATGCCCTTGTTGTCAACCCGCTGACGCGCAAATACAAAAATGTCGATGACGGGCATGGCGGCTTTCCTTTCGCAGTATTGGTTCTTTGCTGCGATTGTTACCAGCCGGCATGAAATGGCAACCGGATTTCACCCGGCCGCACTGGCATGAAAACTTAGGTTTGCGACGGCCTGAAGAATCCGTCCAGCAACCGCAACAGGTCGTCGAATTCGGCGCCGAAACGCTGGCGGTTGACGAAATAGGCTTCGCTGGCCACGGCAAAAAACTCGTCGATTGACTGCGCCCCGTAGGGGTCCAGCCAGGTGGCTTCGCCGCCGAACCGCTCGGCGATGATGACCCGCTCGCGAAACGCGTCGTACTCGGTCTGCAGCACTGACAGCCATGCGATCCGTGCCTGCGTCGACGCAAGGGGAGGGCAGCCGTCGGGTGTGCCGTCACACATGTCCAGCTTGTGAACGAACTCATGGATCACCACGTTGTAGCCGTCGCGCGCAGCACAGCCGCCGTCGGCTACATCGCGCCAGCTCAACATCACGGGGCCGCCCTCCATGGCTTCACCGGCCAGCACTTCGTCATAGTGATGCACCACACCGGCGTCGTCCATGAACTCGCGCCGTGCCACCACTTCGTCGGGGTGGACGACGATGCCCACGAAGTCGTCATACCAGGACAGGCCCAGGTGAAGTACAGGCAGCACCGCCTGCGCCGCGATGTCCACGGCCACCTCGTCGGTGATGACAAAACCCTGTGCACCGTGGAATTCCTTGGTAGCCAGAAAGCCGGCCGCCAGCGCACGCAGTTGTTCCTGTTCGGCCGTGGTCAGCTCGGCCAGAAAGGGGTAGCGCGTCAGCGCACCCAGCCACAGCGCGTCGGGAATCGGGCGGGGCCCCTGGCGCCTGCGCAGCCAGCCGAACATCGTCAGGGCGCCAGCCGCTGCAGGGCGCCACCGGCCAGGCGCAGAACCTGCAGGCGTGCAGGTTGCGCCGAAGCGTCCCAGTCACTGAGAACCACCCGCTGGAGGCCGTCGCCCAACTCATGGGCCGTGGGCTTGTGTGTGTGGCCGTGGATCATCACGCCCGCTTGCGCCGTGGTGAGCCATTCGCGTGCGGCAGGCGTGTCAACGTCGGCGTACTCACCTGCACTGCGTTTGCGGTTTTCACTGGCGTCCCGCAGGCCACGGGCCACGGCCTGGCGTTGTGCCAGCGGCTGGGCAAGGAAGCCCTGTTGCCATGTTGGAGTGCGTACCTGCGCGCGAAAGGCCATGTAATCGTGGTCGTCCAGGCAGAGGGCGTCACCATGGGTCAGCACAAAACGCTGATCATCGAAAGCCAGCACGGTCGGGTCTTGCAGCAGTGTGGCGCCCGCTGCCGCCATCAGGCCCCCACCGGCCAGGAAGTCACGGTTGCCGTGCATGAAAAAAAGGTCCAGCCGAAGCGAGGCGGCGCGCATGACAGCGGCGCAATCGGCTTCAAAGCCGGGCAGGGCGAGCACATCGTCGCCGACCCAGACTTCAAACAGGTCGCCCAGGATGAACACCGCATCGGCCGGCGTTGTCTGCATGTAGTGGCGCCACGCCTCGAAAGTGGCCGGCTCGGACGGCTGCAGGTGAAGGTCTGAAATGAAATCGGCCGTGCGCCAGTTCGCGGGAGCCAGCAGCTGCGCGAACCGGGGTACGGCAGGGGCCATGATCAGACCACGACGGCTTTTTCGATCACCACGTCTTCGTTGGGTACGTCGTCATGGAAGCCCTTGCGGCCGGTCTTGACGGCCTTGATCTTGTCCACCACGTCGGTGCCTGCCACCACCTTGCCGAACACCGCGTAGCCCCAGCCCTGCATGCTGGGCGCGGTGTGGTTCAGGAAGGCGTTGTCGGCCACGTTGATGAAAAACTGCGCGGTGGCCGAATGCGGCGCCTGGGTACGGGCCATGGCCACGGTGTAGTTGTCGTTTTTCAGGCCGTTGTTGGCCTCGTTCTCGATCGGCGCGTCGGTGGGCTTTTGGCCCATGCCGGGCTCGAAGCCGCCGCCTTGCACCATGAAGCCGGGGATCACGCGGTGGAAGATGGTGTTGTTGTAGTGGCCCTTGGTCACGTAGGCGATGAAATTGGCGACCGACTTGGGTGCCCTGGCTTCGTCCAGTTCCAGGGTGATGACGCCCAGCTTGGCGATGTGCAGTTCGACTTTGGGATTGCTCATGATGAATGCCTTGTTCAATGGTTCACTTCACGATGGAAGCGTTGTTGATGGTGATGGTGGTCTTGGGCACGTCACTGCCAAAGGGGCCGCCGGGCCCGGTGGGGGTGGCCTTGATCTTGTTGACCACATCCATGCCGCTCACGACCTTGCCGAACACGGTGTAGCCATACAGCTGCGGCGCAGCCATCAGCTGGGCGCGCGGGATGTTTTCATACACACGGCCCCCGTATTCGAACTTGGCCACTGGATCTCCCGCCGGTATGAGCGTGGGGTCCAGGAAGGCATTGTCCTTGACGTTGATGAAAAACTGCGATGTTGCCGAGTTCGGATCGTTGGTGCGTGCCATGGCCAGTGTGCCCACGACGTTTTTCAGGCCACCCCTGGCCAGGGCTTCACGGCCTTCGTGAGGTACGGGCGGGCGTGTCGTTTTCTCGGCGTATGACGCGCTGTAGCCGCCCCCTTGCACCATGAAGTTGTCGATCACACGGTGGAAGATGGTGCCGTCGTAGTGCTTGTCCTTGACGTATTGCAGGAAGTTCTCCACCGTCTTCGGGGCCTTGTCGGGGTACAGCTCCACGATGAAATCGCCGGCAGAGGTGGCGAACTTCACTTTGGGAGTGTCCTGTGCAAAAGCATTGCCGGCAGCCATGCCCAGGGCCAGCGTTGCCAGTGCGGTGCGGCGCGTGAGGGTGGTCATGAGGGATGCGTTCATCCGGTCGCTCCTTCGTAGAAAATTTTCCATTGCTGACCCTGACGTACCCAGTACTGGCGCTTGGTGGTGCCGCTGCGCGCGCCACTGGCAACTTCGCCAAAGGTTACCACCATGGTGTCCGACGAATCAGTCCAGCGCAGGTAGGTCAGGTCCTTGAGTTCAATCTCGCGCCCACGCACGCGCTCCACTTCGGTGCGCAGCGTCGGCGCCCATTGCGCAAGACTCTTGCCGCCAGCCGAAAAGTCGGCGGCGTAAAAGGCCAGGGCGCGCTCTGCGTCGCCGCTGGTCTTGGCCGCACGCCAGGCATTCAGTGTGTCTTCAAACCGCTGGGCATCAACGCGTGTGCTTTGCGGCGCGACCCAGTTCAGCGTCTGCGCGATCACGACCGGCGTGGTACGTACCTCGACCGTGCTGATGATGCGCTCCAGATCCGGGTTGGCCAGCACGACGCAACCGTCTGTGGCCTTGGGTGCGCGCGAGAACTGGTTGGGTGGCGTGCCATGCAGCCAGATGCCGCTGCCGGTTTTGCCACGGCGCGCGTCATAGGCATTGGGGTAGTTGATGGGCAGGGCGCCTGAGCCGTAGAAATCCTTGAGGGATTTGGGGTCAAGATTGCTGGTAATGAAATACACGCCCAGAGGTGTGCGCTGGTCGCCTTCGACCACTTTCTCGATACCCAGTTTGCCGACCGAGATGTAGTAATCGGCCACCAGCTTCAGGCCGGTGGCGGAATTCTGGAACAGGTACAGGCGCGAGCGCGACGCGTCCACGGCAATTGCATGCTTCACGCGCGGTGACAGCGCCAGAAACTGTGACGGCACCGTGCCCGCTGGCGGGCGCTCGCGCAGGGCACGAATGCGCACCTGGGATTCGTCCCGCAGCTCGGCCAGCAAGGCGGCGCCGGCGCGCGCCGTGGTGTCGGGCACATCGCCCAGCATCCGAACAGGCCGGGCCTGCGAGGCCAGCAAGTCACCATAGACCAGCTGGGCCAGCTGGAAATTCGGGTGGTCGCGCACCAGTGCCTCTGCACGGGCCAGTGCGTCACGTCCGCGGGCCTGGCCGATCAGCCGGTATACCTCGATCAGCCGGGCTTCAGTCTCGCCATCGCGCACGGTGGAACGGGCCACTGGAGCGGGGGCCGGCCTGGCCGCCTTGGCGCGCAGGCGCTCGGCCTTGCCTGCCTGCTGCGATGTCTGGGCAGGTTTCTTTCTGCGTGGCTTTTTTTCTTCAGCGGCGGTGGACCAGCCGGCCTGCAACAGCAGGGCCGTGCACACCAACCCGGCTGCAAGGAACGAACGTGTCATGGACGCGTCATCAACCGCCCGTGGATTCCTTGACGATGAGCCAGCGTTCGCCGGTCTTCACCATGTCCAGCGTTTTGCGGCTGGTCACGTTCAACGAGTCCGCACTGTAAGCCTGGCGGAACTTCGCGGTGGCGCGGTTGCCGTTGACGGACACATCCAGGTCGCTCAGGCGCACGGCGATGCGCGACTTGCCCACAATGCGGGCCCGGCGTTCATCTTCCCAGGACTTGCGGTCCAGGTTGCCGGGGGGATCGAACTCCTTGCCGTAGGCGCCCAGGTACCCACCCATGTCCTTGGCAGCCCAGGCCGTGGCCCAGGCGCGAACGGCGGCCTCGACATCCCTGGCGGCGGCGCCACCGGAGGCGACCGGTGCAGGTGCGATCGCAGTGGCCGGCGCTGCGGCAGCCGCCGGGCTGGCTGCCGCAGCGGGAGCCGCAGCAGGAGGTGCCTTGGCCACGACAGCCGGTGCCGGCGCAGCAGCCGCTGGTGCGGCAGGACGCTGACCCTTGGCGCCGGGAGCAAAGAGGTCTCGGATCAGGGCCAGCTTGGGCTGCACGCCGGTGTTGTTGCTGTCCAGCTGCAAGGCCTTGCTGTAGGCCTGGCTGGCCAGCTTGGCATACACGTCGCCCAGGTTCTCGTGGGCTGTGGCATAGCTCGGGTTGGTGCGGATCGCCATTTCAAGCGCGGCACGTGCCTTGTCAAACTGGCTCTGGCCTGCGTAAAGCACAGCCAGGTTGTTGTAGGGCTCGGGCAGCTCAGGGTAGTCTTCAGTCAGCTTGGTGAAGGTGGTGATGGCGTCAGCCGGCTTGCCTGCTTCGGTCAGGATCACGCCCTTCAGGAAGCGCATTTGCGGGTCGCGCGGCTTGCCGGCCAGGAACTGGTCAGCCTTGGCCAGGGCCTCGGCCATCTTGCCCGAGCGCAGCAGTTGACCCACGTCGCCATATTCGTCGGCATGCACGGCGGAAAAACTGAACAGGGCCGCCAGTGCCAGCAGGCGCAGGGCTTTGGAGACCGGGGAGCGGGCTGGCGTCATAAAACCTCTTGTGTCGAACGCATGTGACAAGCCCGAAGACAGGGCTATATACTGCGCTGGATTGTAGCCGAGGGGGGTGTCTTTCAAACCCCCGGTGCAGCCCCAGACAACCCGAGCAACCGTCGAATTCCGCGCCCGTCCGGCACCCTGCCGGGCCGTCGTTCCGCTACCCATCCATGAGCCTACGCATCTACAACACGCTGTCGCGTGAACTGGAGGATTTGTCACCGATCGAGCCCGGCCACATACGCATGTATGTGTGCGGCATCACGGTGTACGACCTCTGCCATATCGGCCATGCGCGGGCCAATGTGGCGTTTGATGTGGTGCAGCGCTGGCTCAAGGCCAGCGGTCTGCGGGTGACCTTTGTGCGCAACATCACCGATATCGAAGACAAGATCATCCGCCGCGCCGTGGAGAACGGCGAGCCCATCAAGGCACTGACCGGGCGCATGATCGCCGAGATGTACCGCGACTTTGACGCGCTGGGTATCGAGCGGCCTGACCACGACCCTCGCGCGACGGACTACGTGCCGCAGATGCTGGACATCGTCAGGACGCTGCAGGACAAGGGCCTGGCCTACCAGACGCCCTCGGGTGATGTGAACTACGCGGTGCGCAAGTTTGCCGGTTACGGCAAGCTGTCGGGCAAGTCGCTGGACGAACTGCACGCCGGTGAGCGCGTGGCCGTGCTGGACGGCAAGGACGACCCGCTGGATTTCGTGCTGTGGAAGTCCGCCAAACCCACTGAACCGGCCGATGCCCAGTGGGACAGCGCCTGGGGCAAGGGCCGGCCGGGCTGGCATATCGAGTGCTCTGCCATGGCCTGCGCCACGCTGGGCGAAACCTTTGACATCCATGGTGGCGGGGCCGACCTGCAGTTTCCCCATCACGAAAATGAAATCGCCCAGAGTGAAGGCGCCAATGGCAAGCCGCTGGCAAACCTGTGGATGCACAACGGCTTTGTGAACATCGACAACGAAAAGATGTCCAAGAGCCTGGGCAACTTCTTCACCATCCGCGAGGTGCTGCAGAAGTTTGACGCCGAGACCATCCGGTTTTTCATTGTGCGAGCGCACTACCGCAGCCCGCTGAACTACAGTGACGTGCATCTGGATGACGCGCGTGGCGCGCTCAAGCGTCTGTACACGGCGCTGGATGCAGTGCCGCCGGACGAGGTCACGATCGACTGGACCTGGCCGCATGCCGCGCGATTCAAGGCCGCCATGGACAACGACTTCGGTACGCCCGAAGCCGTGGCTGTGCTGTTTGAGCTGGCGGCCGAAGTCAATCGCAGCAAGTCGGCCCCGGTGGCCGGCCTGCTCAAGGCACTGGGGGGCGTGCTGGGTCTGCTGCAGGGTGACCCTAGGGCGTTCTTGCAGTCCGGGGCCGGTGCCGGGCTGGATGAAGCCGGCATCCAGCAACAAATCGAAGCCCGTGCCGCCGCCAAAAAGGCGAAAGACTTTGCCGAGGCCGACCGCATCCGCAGTGCCCTGCTGGCCCAGGGCATCGTGCTGAAAGATTCCGCTGCCGGTACCACCTGGGAGGCCGCGCAGTGAACGCGGCGCGCAAGGCCGCCGAGCCCGTGGTGCGGGTGTCCACACCGTCCTACTGGGAAGAGGCTTGCCGTCACCTGGCCAAAAAGGACCGCGTCATGAAGCGGCTGATACCGCAGTTTGGTGATGCCTGCCTGCAGTCACATGGCGACGCCTTCACCACGCTGGCGCGCAGCATCGTGGGCCAGCAGATATCGGTAAAGGCCGCCCAGACGGTGTGGGACCGGTTTGAAAAGCTGCCGCGCAAGCTGACCGCCGCCAACGTGCTCAAGCTCAAGGTGGACGACATGCGCGCCGCCGGCCTGAGCGCCCGCAAGATCGAATACCTGGTTGACCTGGCCTTGCACTTTGACTCGGGCGCGGTGCACGTGAAGTCTTGGGAGTCCATGGACGACGAAGCCATCATTGCCGAGCTGGTAGCCATCCGCGGCATCGGCCGCTGGACGGCCGAGATGTTCCTGATCTTTCACCTGATGCGTCCGGACGTGCTGCCACTGGACGACATCGGCCTGATCAACGGCATCAGCCAGAACTATTTTTCAGGTGACCCGGTCAGCCGCAGCGACGCCCGCGAGGTGGCCGACGCCTGGGCGCCTTACCGCAGCGTGGCGACTTGGTATATTTGGCGCTCGCTCGACCCGTTGCCCGTGTCTTATTGACCGGCGGTGGGGTACAAGCCAACACACAAGGAGTCAAACCTTGGCAAAGAAAACCTTCCTCGACTTCGAGCAGCCGATTGCGGAGCTTGAAACCAAGATCGAAGAACTGCGCTACGTGCAGACGGAATCGGCGGTCGACATCTCTGAAGAAATCGACCAGCTCAGCAAAAAGAGCCAGCAGCTCACCAAGGACATCTACAGCGACCTTTCGCCCTGGCAGATCACCAAGATCGCACGCCACGCCGAGCGGCCCTACACGCTGGACTACGTCAATGAAATCTTCACAGACTTCATCGAACTGCACGGCGACCGGCACTTTGCCGATGACCTGAGCATCGTGGGCGGCCTGGCCCGCTTCAACGGCACGGCCTGTATGGTGCTGGGCCACCAGAAGGGACGCGATACCAAGGAGCGCGGCCTGCGCAACTTCGGCATGAGCAAGCCCGAGGGCTACCGCAAGGCACTGCGCCTGATGAAGACGGCTGAAAAATTCAAGCTGCCGGTCTTTACCTTCGTGGACACGCCCGGTGCCTACCCCGGCATCGACGCCGAAGAGCGCGGCCAGTCCGAGGCCATTGGCCGCAACATCTACGAGATGGCCCAGCTGGAGGTGCCCATCATCACCACCATCATTGGCGAAGGCGGCTCCGGCGGCGCGCTGGCCATCTCGGTGGGTGACCAGGTGCTGATGCTGCAGTACTCGATCTATTCGGTGATCAGCCCCGAGGGCTGCGCGTCGATCCTCTGGAAAACCTCTGACAAGGCGCAGGACGCCGCTGAGGCGCTGGGCATCACCGCCCACCGCCTCAAGGCCCTGGGCCTGGTGGACAAGATCGTGAACGAGCCCGTGGGTGGCGCGCACCGCGACCACAAGCAGATGGCGGCCTTCCTCAAGCGTGCGCTCAACGACGCCTACCGCCAGGTCAGCGACCTGAAGGTGCGCGAACTGCTGGACCGGCGCTACGAACGGCTGCAAAGCTATGGCCGTTACACCGACACCAAGGCCGACGCCCGCTGAATCCCTGAACCCGGCTGCCGGGGCCCTGAGTGGCTGGGCGGCCCAACTGCCGCTGGCAGTGGCCTACAGCGGCGGCGCCGATTCCACCGCACTGCTGTTGGCCTGCGCCGCGCGCTGGCCGGGGCAGATCAGCGCCATCCACATCCATCACGGCCTGCAGGCCGCTGCCGACGGCTTTGCCCGCCATTGCGAAAGCGTGTGCGCAGCCTTGGGCGTGCCGCTGCAGGTGGTGCATGTGGATGCCCGCCACGCTGGTGGCGAAAGCCCTGAAGACGCCGCGCGCAAGGCCCGCTACAGCGCGCTGGCTGCGGCTGCACGCCACAGCGGTGCCCAACAGGTGCTGCTGGCCCAGCACGCCGACGACCAGGTGGAAACGCTGCTGCTGGCCCTGAGCCGTGGTGCAGGTCTGCCGGGGCTGGCCGCCATGCCGGCGGCATTTGAACGCCACGGCATGGCCTTTGGCCGGCCTCTGCTGGGCGTGAGCGGCCCGGCCATCCGTGCCTGGCTGTCTGAGCGGCACATTGCCTGGGTCGATGATCCGACCAACGCCAACACGGCCTATACCCGCAACCGCATCCGCCACGTTCTGCTGCCGGCGCTGGCGCAAGCCTTTCCCCAGTACCGTGAGACCCTGGCCAGATCGGCCCGCCATGCGGCCCAGGCCCAGGTGCTGCTGGACGAGCTGGCCGCGCTGGACCTGAATGCCGCGGGCGACCCGCCCACCATTGCCGCGCTGCGCGCACTCAGCCGCGAGCGGTGCGGCAATGCGCTGCGCCATTGGCTGCGCCGCGCCCATGGCGCGGCAGCATCTGCTGCCCAGCTGGACGAATTGCTGGACCAGGTCGAGGCCTGCAGCACGCGCGGCCACCGCATTCGCATCAAGGTGGGGGCGGGCTGGGTCGAGCGCCAGGGCGAACGGCTGGGCTTCATTGCCCCGGTATAATCCTTGGGTTTTGCTCGGCGCGGCCCGCAGCCAAACGCGCGAACCCCAACGCGCCCCCTCGCAACCTGCCGCGTTCTGTCTTTCCTTCCAATCCAATGGCATTGATCGTTCACAAATACGGCGGCACGTCGATGGGCTCCACCGAGCGCATCCGCAACGTCGCCAAGCGCGTGGCCAAATGGGCGCGCGCCGGCCACCAGATGGTGGTCGTGCCCAGCGCCATGAGCGGCGAAACCAACCGCCTGCTGGGCCTGGCCAAAGAGCTGGCCCCGGCCAGATCGTCCGACGCTACCTCGCGTGAGCTGGACATGCTGGCTGCCACCGGCGAGCAGGCCTCGTCGGCGCTGCTGGCCATTGCGCTGCAGGCCGAGGGCATGTCTTCGGTCAGCTACGCCGGCTGGCAGGTGCCCATCAAGACCAACAGCGCCTACACCAAGGCCCGCATCGAATCCATCGACGACAAGAAAGTCCGCGCCGACCTGGCCGCCGGGCGTGTGGTGATCGTCACCGGCTTCCAGGGCATGGACGACGCCGGCAACATCACCACGCTGGGCCGTGGCGGCAGCGACACATCGGCCGTGGCCGTGGCCGCCGCCATGAAGGCCGACGAATGCCTGATCTACACCGACGTGGACGGCGTGTACACGACCGACCCGCGCGTGGTGCCGGAAGCCCGCCGCCTGCACACCGTGAGCTTTGAAGAGATGCTGGAAATGGCGTCCATGGGCTCCAAGGTGCTGCAGATCCGGTCGGTGGAATTTGCCGGCAAGTACAAGGTGCCGCTGCGCGTGCTGTCCAGCTTCACCCCGTGGGACATTGACATCAACGAAGAAGCCAAATCCGGCACGTTGATTACTTTTGAGGAAGACGAACAAATGGAACAAGCCGTCGTATCCGGCATCGCTTTCAACCGCGACGAAGCCAAGATCTCCATCCTGGGCGTGCCCGACAAGCCTGGCATTGCCTACAACATCCTGGGTGCGGTGGCCGACGCCAACATCGAAGTGGACGTGATCATCCAGAACATCTCCAAGGACGGCAAGACCGACTTCAGCTTCACCGTGCACCGCAACGACTACGCCAAGACCGTGGACCTGCTGAAGGCCAAGGTGCTGCCCACGCTGGGCACCGACACCATCGAGGGCGACACCAAGATCTGCAAGGTCAGCATCGTGGGCATCGGCATGCGCAGCCACGTGGGCATCGCCAGCAAGATGTTCCGTTCGCTGTCTGAGGAGGGCATCAACATCCAGATGATCTCCACCAGCGAAATCAAGACCTCGGTGGTCATTGACGAAAAGTACATGGAGCTGGCGGTGCGCGCCCTGCACAAGGCCTTTGACCTGGACCAGCCGGCCGGCTGATTTGCGCGCCAAGTCGTGAGATAATCTTTTTCTGCCAGGAAACGTGACCGAGTGGCCGAAGGTGCTCCCCTGCTAAGGGAGTATGGGGTGTAGAGCCTCATCGAGGGTTCGAATCCCTCCGTTTCCGCCAGGACAATCATTCACTACGGTGCACGCAAGTGCAAACAGAGTGCAATAGATGACTGGTAAGCTGTTGATTTGACAGCGATTTTTCCCAGACAT
>CAZUJD010000015.1:0-20260 GCA_964620025.1 uncultured Ramlibacter sp.
GGACGGCAGCCGGCGTTCGGCGCACGCCAACGCGTATTTCACCGGCCTGGGTGCGTCCAAGCGCGTGGTCTTCTTCGACACCCTGCTGCAGCGCCTGACCCCGGGCGAGGTCGAGGCGGTGCTGGCGCACGAACTCGGCCACTTCAAGCACAAGCACATCATCAAGCGCATCGTGAGCCTGTTTGCACTGAGCCTGGCGGGTTTCGCACTGCTGGGCTGGCTGTCCACGCAGGCCTGGTTCTACACGGGCCTGGGCGTGCGGCCCAACATGGACGCACCCAACGATGCGCTGGCCCTTCTGCTCTTCCTGCTGGCCGTGCCGGTGTTCACGTTCTTCATATCGCCGCTGTTCGCGCAGCTGTCGCGCAGGCACGAGTTCGAAGCCGATGCCTATGCCGTGATGCAGACCAGCGGGCAGGATCTCAGCACGGCCCTGCTCAAGCTGTATGAAGACAATGCCTCGACGCTGACACCGGATCCGGTGTTCGTGAAGTTCTACTACTCCCACCCGCCGGCTTCCGAACGGCTCGCAAGGATGAATGCATGAACAGCATGCTGACCAAGGTGGACTGGTCCACCCGGACCCGCCGCGCCCTGAAACCCACCGAGATCGTCACACGGCTGGCAGCGGCGCCGGGCTGGACGCTGACCGGTGATGGCGCCGACGTGGCCATCCAGAAGACCTACACCTTTGCCAACTACCACGAGACGATTTCGTTTGTGAATGCACTGGCGTTCATCGCCAATGCGCAGGACCACCATCCAGACCTGTCGGTCCACTACAACCGCTGCGTCGTGCGCTTCAACACCCATGACGTCAACGGCATCTCCGACACCGACTTCGACTGCGCGTCACGCATTGACGCGCTGCTGGGCTGAGACGCGTTGGCCCACGCCGCAGCACTGGACAAAGGCCTGGTCGTCGGCAGCTTCGGCCGTCATTGCCTGGTGGAAACACCCGAAGGCCAGCGGGTGATCTGCCATCCGCGCGGCAAAAAAAGCCAGGTCGTTGTGGGCGACCGGGTGCTGTGGCTGCCGTCCCGGGACGAAGGCACCATCGAACGGATCGAGGAACGCCACAACCTGTTTTACCGCCAGGACGAGATCCGCACCAAGTCATTTGCGGCCAACCTGGACCAGGTGCTGATCCTGATCGCGGCCGAGCCCGAGTTTTCGGAAAGCCAGCTCGCCCGCGCCCTGATTGCCGCCGAGGCTGAGCGCATCCGTCCCATCATCGCCCTGAACAAGAGCGACCTGGTCGAGCCATTTGAGCGGGCCTGGGGTCGTCTGCTGCCCTACCAGCACATGCACTACGGCGTGTTGCCTCTGTGCCTGCGCCTGTCGGGCGATGTGGATCGCGAACACCTGCTCAAGCACCTGCAGGGCAAGACCACCCTGGTGCTGGGCCCGTCGGGCGCCGGCAAGAGCACACTGATCAACCTGCTGGTGCCCGGCGCACTGGCAGAGACCAACGAAATTTCCCAGGCGCTGAATTCAGGCAAGCACACCACCACCAGCACCACATGGTACTGGGTGGACGATGCGCGCACCACGGCGCTCATCGATTCACCGGGCTTTCAGGAATTCGGCCTGAACCACATCGACCCGATGAACCTGGCCGCTTGCATGCCGGACCTCAAGGCCCATGTCGAGCATTGCAGGTTCTACAACTGCACCCATCTGCACGAGCCCGGCTGCGGCGTGATGGCGCAGGTCAAGCCACAACCCGGACCGACGGAAATCAGCGCCAGGCGCTATAAAATCTATAGCGATCTGTTTGCCGAGCTGTCACAGCCCAGGCGCTACTGAACGAGCCCGCAAAGCGCCCGGGCCAGGGCGTCGCACTGGGACGGCGTACCGATGCTGATACGCAGGTACTGTTCAATGCGGGGTTGCCTGAAATGCCGCACCAGAATGCCCTGCTCCCGCAACCTCGACGCGAGCGCGGCGGCATCATGTGCCCGATGCCTGGCGAAGACGAAGTTGGCCGCCGACGGCAGCACCTCAAAGCCGGCCTCCCGCAATTGCCGCATAAGCCGGTCACGGCAGGCCATGACTGCGCGGCGGGACTGTTCAAAATGGGCCGTGTCTTCATACGCCGCCTGCGCGCCGGCCTGGGCCAGGCGGTCCAGCGGGTAGGAGTTGAAGCTGTTCTTGACGCGCTCCAGCGCGTCGATCAGGGGCCGTTGGCCCATCGCCAGCCCGACGCGCAGACCGGCCAGCGAGCGGCTTTTGGACAGCGTATGCACTACCAGCAGGTTGGGGTGACGACCGATCAGGCCGACGGCGCTGTCGGCGCCGAAATCGACATAGGCCTCATCCACCAGTACCACACAACCGGGCTGGCTCAGCAACAGCGCCTCGATGGCCTCCAGTCCCAGGACGCAGCCGGTCGGCGCATTGGGGTTGGCGATGACCACGCCGCCCGCATCAGGAAAGGCATAGCCGTTGATGTCGATTTGCATGGTTTCATCGAGCGGCACCGTACGGGCCTCAATGCCGTAAAGCCGGCAATACACGGCATAAAAGCTGTAGCTCAAATCCGGCATCAGCAGTGGCCGTCCCTGCTGGAAAAACGCAAAGAAGGCATGCGCCAGCACCTCGTCAGAGCCGTTGCCCACAAAGACCTGCGACGCGTCCACACCATGGTGCTGCGCAACAGCCATCCGCAGGGCTGTGGACTCAGGGTCGGGGTACAGCTGCAGGCCGTCCTGAGCCGCCGCAGCAACAGCCCGGATCACGCGCGGGGATGGCGGATACGGGTTCTCGTTGGTATTGAGCTTGATGAGGTTGGCAATGCGAGGCTGCTCGCCCGGCACATAGGGCGTCAGGCCATGGACGACCGGGCTGAACAGGCCGTGGCTGCCCATCAGCCAATCAGCCCAGCAGTCTTGCCAGCGTCAGCAAGGCCAGCAGCACCATCCACAACACGACCGAGCGCCAGACCAGCCCCACCACGCTGCGCAGGTGGGCCAGTTCAGGCTCACGGCCCGGCGTGGCCTCGACGCCCGTCGGGGGTTCCGCGCCCCCCGCCGCCTGAAAAGCGCCGGAACTGTTGGGCGCGAAGACGGTCTTGAGTGCCTCACCACCCAGGCGGACGTTGATGGCACCGGATGTGGCCGCCAGTACCACGCCGTCGTTGTCGTCCGGAAAGCGCTGCGAATAGTTGCGCCAGCAGTCGATGGCTTCCTCGAAGCTGCCGACCACGGCAAAGCCCAGCGCCGTCGCTCGCGCAGGCAACCAGTCGATCATGCGCCAGGCGCGGGCCGCGGCACCCTGCAAGGCAGCACTGGCCGGCTGCTGCTGGGCCTTGCTGCGGTACTTCCAGTAACGCCCCACGAATTCGCTCATGCGGTACAGCACGGCGCCGGACGGGCCCAGGCCCAGGGCCGCCAGCACCGAGAACCAGCCCAGCACGCCAAACACATGCCGGTGCGCCGCCAGCACGGAGTATTCAATGACATGACGCACGATCTCGCTGCGCGGCAGCTCGCTGGCGTCCACCTGCTGCCACTGCGCCAGCAGCTCGCGCGCGCGCGACTCATCTCCGGCGTCCAGCGCGTCACGGATGTCGGTGAAGTGGTGGCTGAACTGGCGAAACCCCAGGGTGACATACAGGATGGCAATGCTCCACAACATGGCCACCGGCCAGCCGAAGGCCCAGATCAGCAGCCAGTGAACGCCCAGCGTGACCAGTGCCGGCACCAAGACCGCCAATGTCCAGGCCACCCAGCCGTGATGCGACTTTCCGGCGTCAAAGTTGCGGCTGACCTGCCTGGCCCAGGCGCGCAACGAGGCATGGACCAGGTTGTGCCGCGCCAGCGGGCGCACCTGCTCCAGCAACAGCGCGAACAGGATGGCGAAAAAACTCATGGCGCAATGATAGCGCCGGGCTATTGCGTGGCAGCTCAGGCCGCCAGAAAGCGGTAGAAGTTGCGCAGCATGCCCGCCGTCGCGCCCCAGATGAAGCGTTCGGTACTGCCGTCCATGTACGGCATGGACAGCCATTCACGGCGCACGCCGGCGAACTCGTAGGCATGGTGCCGGTGGTGCGCCGGGTTCATCAGGAAATCCAGCGGCACTTCGAACGCATCAGCTACTTCAAATGTGTTGAGCGTCAGCTGATGGTCGGGCTGCACCAGCGCGACCACAGGCGTCACGATGAACTGGGTGCCCGTGGTATAGGTCGGCAGGGAGCCCACCACCTCGACAAACCGGGCATCCAGACCGATTTCCTCCTGGGCCTCGCGCAGGGCGGTGTGGGCAGCATCGGCATCGGTTTCGTCCGACTTGCCTCCCGGGAATGCCACCTGCCCCGAATGCGTGGACAGGTGCGTCGTGCGCTCGGTCAGCAGCATCATGGGCCGATCACGCATGACGATGGGCACCAGCACAGCGGCGTGTGTAGGTGTGCGGTCGGAAAACCTGCGTTCCAGCCAGAACTCGGGCTCCCAGTGCGGGGGCTGAGCAAAGCGCTGGCGGATGGCCGCCGGCGCCAGGGCCTCGTGCGACACCGGCGGCAAGTGCAAGTCGATGCGCACCACTTCCACAGTCCGCGGATCGAAATTGGGCAGCCGCGACAGCGGCGTATCTGCAGGTACGGGTTCAGTCGACATGGTCGGCGGACGGAAATGAAAAAGCCGCCACGAGCACTGGGCTGGCGGCGGCTGTTGGCAAAGCGGGCTGCTTACTGGGCAGCTGCGACTTTGCTGGGCAGCTTTTCCTTGATGCGGGCCGACTTGCCGCTGCGGTCACGCAGGTAGTACAGCTTGGCACGGCGCACATCGCCGCGGCGCTTGACTTCGATGCCGGCGATCAGCGGGCTGTAGGTCTGGAAGGTACGCTCAACGCCTTCGCCGCTGGAGATCTTGCGCACGGTGAAGCCGCTGTTCAGGCCGCGGTTGCGCTTGGCAATCACGACGCCTTCGTAGGCCTGCACGCGCTTGCGGTTGCCTTCAACCACGTTCACGCTCACCACGACGGTGTCGCCAGGGGCGAATGCGGGGATTTTCTTGCCGAGCCGGGCGATTTCTTCCTGCTCAAGGGTCTGGATCAGATTCATGGTGTTACCTCTGGGATCTTGTCCGCGCTACGCTAGGGGCCCGTGCAGTGCGTGCATACGCTTGCGGTGGGCGGCCGGACAGAGGATCGAAAAGCCTTTGATTATAAACAATTTTTCGGCTGTCTGGCCAGCAGGGCTTCGTCCAGCGTTCCCAACCGGCCTGCGGCACGGGCTGCCTCGATGAGGTCCGGGCGGTGGCGGGCCGTGATTTCCAGCCGCCGGTCGCGGCGCCAGCGCTCGATCTGAGCATGATGGCCTGACAGCAACGGGGCCGGCACCGGGTGCCCTTCCCAGCTTTCAGGCCGGGTGTAATGCGGGCAATCCAGAAGGCCGTCCAGCGCCGGATTGAAGCTGTCCAGCTGGTGGCTGCCTTCATCGTTCAACACCCCGGGTTGCAACCGGGCCACCGCATCCAGCAGGGCCAGCGCCGCAATTTCGCCGCCTGACAGGACGAAATCGCCCAGGCTGATCTGGACGTCCACATGCGCGTCCACGAAACGCTGGTCCACACCTTCGTAGCGGCCACACACCAGCACCGCTCCCTGGCTGGCCGACCAGCGCTCAACGCCGGCGTGGTCCAGCCGCTCACCCACGGGCGAAAACAGCACCACCGGCGCCATGTCGCCACGTTCGGCCCGGATGGCCTGCAGGCAGCGGGCCAGCGGCCCGGCCATCATGACCATGCCGGGACCGCCACCAAAGGGGCGGTCGTCCACGCGACGGTAGTTGCCATCGGCAAAATCACGCAGCGCCCACAGGCGGACATCCACCTGACGCGATTCATATGCGCGGCGTGTCACACCCGCCTCCAGGAACGGGGCGAACATTTCAGGAAACAGGGTAATGACGTCGAAGCGCATGGCCGTGGCGCCCGGCTCAGTAGTCCGGCTGCCAGTCCACCGTGATAAGGCGCGCAGCCATATCCACACCGTCCACATAGGCCGACACAAAGGGAATGAGGCGCTCCTGCGGCTTGCCGTCGGTTTCGAAGTGCAGTACCAGCACGGTTTGCGGCCCGGTCGACATGAGGTCAGCCACGCGCCCCAGGGCCTGGCCTTCACGGTTGACGACGTCCAGGCCCATCAGGTCGACCCAGTAGTACTCGTCCTTGCCTGCCGTCGGAAAGCTGGAGCGCGGCACAAACACGCGCGCGCCCTTGAGGGCTTCGGCAGCCGAACGGTCGGGAACGTCCCCGGAGCAGGCGACGATGGTGTCGGAGTGATCCCTGGTCTCGCGCACACGCAGCAGCAGCGTGCCCGAGAAGGTTTTGGCCCCCCGTTCCGACGGTTGCAGGTACCAGCGCTTGGAAGAAAAAAGCGCCTCTGGCGAGGCGCTGTGGGGCAGGACCTTGAACCAGCCCTTGATGCCCCAGGCATCGGCGATACGCCCGACTTCGATTGCGTCGGTCGGGAGTTCGGCGGGCTCCAGTGTTCCCAGGCTTGCCGCTGCGTGCACTGCGCCGCCCCCCGTGGGGACCACAGCCGCCTTGGGGCGGCCCAGCGGCGGCTGAGCCCGGGACATGGGATCAGGCTGCCTTGGCGGCGGCCTGCTTGATCAGGCGCTCCACGGTGGGGGATGCCTGGGCGCCAACACCCTTCCAGTAGGTCAGGCGGTCCTGGGCAATGCGGATGCTTTCTTCGCTGCCCTTGGCAATCGGGTTGTAAAAGCCGATGCGCTCGATGAAGCGGCCGTCGCGGCGCACGCGCTTGTCAGCCACAACAATGTTGAAGAACGGACGGGCCTTGGCGCCGCCGCGGGAGAGTCGAATGACGACCATGATTTATCCTTTGGGTGGTCTGGAATTGCTTCCGGTAATCTCTCAGCGTTTGAGACACGCGACATGGCCACCCGGCCAGCGACACGCTGAAAAGCCTTCCATTATATCAACTTAATGTTTTATGCCCAACATCCGCCCCAGCCGTGACGACGATGTACCCGACATCACCGCGATTTATGCCCACCATGTGCTGCACGGCACCGGCACCTTTGAGACCGTGCCGCCAACCGAAGCCGACATGGCCGCGCGCCGCGCCGATGTGCTGGGCAAAGACCTGCCCTGGCTGGTGGCCGAAGAAGGCGGGCGCATCCTGGGCTATGCCTACTGCCAGTGGTTCAAGCCCCGGCCGGCCTACCGCTTTTCAGCCGAAGACTCGATCTATCTGGCCGCAGGCGCAGCCGGCAAGGGCCTGGGCCGCGAACTACTGGCCGAACTCGCCCGCCATGCCGAGGCCGCGGGCGTGCGCAAGCTGATCGCGGTCATTGGCGACTCAGCCAATGCGGGCTCCGTCGGAGTGCACCGGTCGCTGGGCTTCAACCAGGTGGGCGTGCTGAAGTCGTGCGGGTGGAAATTCGGCCGGTGGCTGGATGTGGTGCTGATGGAGAAATTTCTGGGCGCAGGCGACACCACGCCCGCAGAGGACGCATGAAAAACAAGACTGTGGCGGCCTGGCTCGCCTTTGCTGGCGGGCCGCTGGGCCTGCACCGCTTTTACCTGCACGGCCTGGGTGACCTGTGGGGCTGGGCGCTGCCCATTCCCACGGCGCTGGGCCTGTACGGCATCCAGCGTGTACAGCAGTTCGGGCTGGACGACCAGGCCAGCTGGGTGCTGATTCCATTCCTGGGGTTCACCGTGGCGGGTTGTGCGCTCACCGCCATCATCTATGGGCTGATGACCCCCGGGAAATGGAACGCCCGCTTCAACCCCCAGGCCCAGCCCGACGCAGCGGCTGGTCGCACACACTGGCTGACAATCGGCGCGGTGGTGGTGTCATTGCTGATCGGCACGACCGTGCTGATGGCCAGCATTGTGTTCAGCTTCCAGCGGTACTTTGAATACCAGATCGAAGAAGGCCGCAAGATCAGCCAGTGATCCTGCGCGCCAGTGACGCTTCAGAAGATCTGCAGGCTGACCCAGTAGGCAACCGCCGCCACAAAGGCGGACGCCGGAATGGTGAAGATCCAGGCCCACACGATATTGCCGGCAACGCCCCAGCGCACTGCTGAAGCGTGGCGAGCGGAGCCCACGCCGACGATGGCGCCGGTGATGGTGTGCGTGGTGGATACCGGAATCCCCAGGGCCGTCGCCAGGAACAGCGTGATGGCGCCGCCGGTTTCAGCGCAGAAGCCACCCACCGGCTTGAGCTTGGTGATCTTCTGGCCCATGGTCTTGACAATGCGCCAGCCACCGAACATGGTGCCCGCCGCGATGGCGACATAGCAGGCGATGATGACCCAGCCAGGCGGGGCCTTGTCGGCCGCCGCCGTGTAGCCTGTGGCAATCAGCAGCATCCAGATGATGCCGATGGTTTTCTGCGCGTCGTTGCCACCGTGTCCCAGGCTGTAGGCGCCGGCCGATACCAGCTGCAACCGCCGAAACCACGCATCCACGCGTGACGGTGCAGTCCGGCGGAAAATCCATGACACCAGCAGCATCATGAGGGAGCCCAGCAGGAAGCCCAGCATGGGCGACACGAAGATGAATGCCACGGTCTTCATGATGCCGGCCGACAGCAGCGCGCCGGAGCCTGCCTTGGCGATGACCGCCCCTACGATGCCGCCGATCAGCGCGTGCGAAGAACTGCTGGGAATGCCGTAATACCAGGTCAGTACGTTCCAGGTGATGGCCCCCACCAGCGCGCCGAAGACCACATGCGTGTCCACAATGCCGGGCTGCACGATGCCCTTGCCCACCGTAGCCGCCACGCTGAGGTGGAAGATGAAAATCGCAATGAAGTTGAAGAAGGCCGCAAACAGCACGGCATGTGCCGGCTTGAGCACGCCCGTGGACACGACGGTGGCAATCGAGTTGGCCGCGTCGTGGAAGCCGTTCATGAAGTCAAAGGCCAGCGCCAGTGCCACCAGAAGGACGATGACCCACAGGGCCACTTGTACCGTTTCCATGCCGGATGTCCTGCGGGATCAGGAGTTCTCGAGGACGATGCCCTCGATCACGTTGGCCACGTCTTCGCACTTGTCAGTGATGGTTTCCAGCAGCTCGTAGATGGCCTTGAGCTTGATCACCTCGCGCACGTCGGGCTCTTCGCGGAACAGCTTGCTCATGGCGCTGCGCATCACGCGGTCGGCGTCGGATTCGAGACGGTCGATTTCCTCGCAGGTCTTGAGTGCGGCTTCGGCCGTGGCCGGGTCGGCAATCTTGTCCAGCAGCTTGACCGCGTCCTTCAGGCGCTCACAGCACTTGACGCTCAGGTCCGTCAGGCGGGTGATTTCCTCGGTCATGTGGCGCACGTCATACAGCGCCATGGTCTCGGCTGAATCCTGGATCAGGTCGGCCACGTCGTCCATGGTGTTGATCAGCTTGTGGATCAGGTCCCGGTCGATCGGCGTGATGAAGGTCTTGTGCAACATCTTGTTGACGTCGTGCGTCACACGGTCTGCGGCGCGCTCGGCATTGTCAACGTCGCGGTTGTACTGCTCGCGCAGGTGCGGGTCGTTGTAATTCGCCACAAGTTGCGAAAAAGCCCGCGCCGCTTCGACGATGCGGTCTGCGTGCTGGTTGAACAGTTCGAAAAAATTGCCTTCGCGCGGCATCAGCTTGCCAAACAGCATCGCTTCGCTCCTGGGAAATATGTCAGTTGAATGACGATTCGGTGACTGCCCGGGAGTTTAACCGGCGGGTACCACGCGCCGGTCAGCCGCTGCGGAAAATGAAATACACGGCACCCACCATGCACAGCGCCGCCCAGAGGTAGTCCAGCTTGAAGGGTTCTTTCAGGTAGAACATGGCAAACGGCACAAAGACGGCCAGCGTGATGACTTCCTGCATGATCTTGAGCTGGCCGACCGAAAAGCCGGCCTGCTGGAAGCCGATGCGGTTGGCCGGCACCTGCAGCAGGTACTCGAACAGGGCAATGCCCCAACTGGCCAGTGCCGCCATGTACCAGGGCGACGCGGCCTGGTTCTTCAGGTGGCCGTACCAGGCAAAGGTCATGAAAATGTTGGAGGCCACAAGGAGCAGGATGGTCTGCAACGACACCGGAAGGGACTGAAGCGCGGTCATGGCGGAATTATCAGGGGCGACCCTTGTTCATGTGGACGACCACCTGCTGGTGGCCGACAAGCCCGCCGGCCTGCTGTGCGTGCCTGGCCGGGGCGAGGCCGGACAGGACTGCCTGTCGGCACGGGTGCAGCAGCGCTACCCTGACGCCCTGATCGTGCACCGGCTTGACATGGGCACTTCGGGCCTGTGCGTGCTGGCGCGCGGACCGCTCATGCAGCGCCGCCTGAGCATGGCGTTTGCCGCGCGCGAGGTCCACAAGCGCTACGTCGCTGTCGTCCACGGCCGGCTGACCGGCAGCGGCGACAGCGTCTGGAACACCATCGATCTGCCGCTGCTGCCCGACTGGCCGAACCGCCCGCTGAGCAAGGTGGACCACGAGAACGGCAAGCCCAGCCTGACGCGCTGGCGGGTGCTGGAGCACGACAGCAAAGCGAACACCACCCGGGTCGAACTCGAGCCCGTCACCGGCCGGTCCCATCAGCTTCGTCTGCACCTGCAGGCCATCGGCCACCCCATCCTGGGCGATGCGCTGTACGCACCGGGCGCGGTACAGGCACTGGCACCACGGCTGCTGCTGCATGCCACGGCGCTCACCCTGACCCATCCCGCGTCCGGACAACCGCTGGCGCCGGTCAGCCCGGTGCCCTTCTGAACGCGGAACTCCAGCGCTTGCGGCAGCATCAGATCAAGGCAACCGGAGCCTCCCATGTCCAGTACTACCTTCATCCCACTGACGCGCCGTACGCTCACGGCGGCCCTGGTGGCCCTGCCCGCCGTCTGGACCGGCGCGCGGGCCCAGGTACCCGCCGTGCGCCGCGTCACGCCATCGCAAACCGAAGGCCCTTTCTACCCTCTGGAATTGCCCAGGGACAGCGACGCCGACCTGCTGCGCAATGGCACGCTCAGCTATACACGCGGACACCCCGTCTGGCTGGACGGCACTGTGACCGATCTGCAGGGCAAGCCGCTGGCTGGCGCACAGGTGGAAATCTGGCAGTGTGACGAGGCCGGCCACTACCACCACCCTGGCGACGGTGACCGGGCCGACAAGGCCTTCCAGGGGTTTGGCAAGGTGGTGGCCGGCGCCGACGGGCACTACCGCTTTCGCACCATCCGGCCGGTGGCCTATTCGGGTCGCACGCCGCACATCCACATGAAAGTGCGCCTGGGTCCACGCGAGTTGCTGACCACCCAGCTGTACGTGGCGGGCGACCCCGGCAACGAGCGCGACGGCATCTGGCGGCGCATGGACGCGCTGGACCGCGCCGCCGTCACGGTCCCCTTCGGAAAAGGCCCTGACGGGCTGCGGGCCCATTTTCCGGTCATCATTGCGGCATGACGCAACAACACCTCACCATTCTCACCGGCGCCTCGCGCGGCATGGGTCTGGCCATGGCGCAGCAACTGCTCGCCGCCGGCCACCGCCTGCTGTGCCTGTCGCGCAATGCCAACCCCACTCTCGCATCCGACACCTGCGAACAATGGACCGTGGACCTGGCCAATCCGGCGCCGGTCGCGGCCCGCCTGGCGCAATGGCTGGCCGCGCAGACCATGCCCGCGTCAGCCACACTGATCAACAACGCCGGCCTGATCCCGCGCATTGCACCCGTGGGCGACATCGAAGCCGATGACCTGGCCCGCGCCATGCGCGTCGGCGTGGAAGCCCCCATGCTGCTGACCGGCGCTTTCCTGCGCGCCACGGCCGGCTGGGCGACGCCGCGCAAGGTGCTCAACATTTCGTCGGGTCTGGGCCGCCGGGCCATGGCCTCGCAGGCTGCCTATTGCGCGGCCAAGGCCGGCATGGACCACTTCACACGCTGTGTCGCACTGGAAGAGGCTCAGGCCCCGAACGGCGCCAAAGTCTGCTCGCTCGCTCCTGGTGTGATCGACACTGACATGCAGGTCCAGCTGCGCAGCGCCGACACCTCGTCCTTTCCGGACATCGGCAACTTCATCGGCATGAAGGACAAGGGTCAGCTCAGCACCCCGCAGGACGCTGCAGCCCGGGTACTGGCCTGGTTGCAGCGACCCGATTTCGGCGCCAATCCGGTGGCCGACGTGCGCGATCAGTAATTCACTGGCCGGCGCCCTGGAACCCACCGGCCCGGCAGGTCACCACCAATGTGTCGCGGTGGCCTCCTCCGGCCGTGGGTTGGATCGGTGTGGATTCGTGGATGACACGCGCGTCGTCCAGCAGCAGCAGCGACCAGGGCTCGGTCAGGGTGAAGCGCTGGCCGTTCGGACCGTCGGCTTCGAACACGCGTGTCTCACCGCCCTTGATACCCTCGCGGCCCACCAGGAACACCGCCACCAGGTCCACGCCATCGCGGTGCGCACCCTCGGGCGTGGGCCTGCCGATGCCGTCCGTCGTGTCGATACGGAACTGGTGTGCCTCCACATACCAGGGCTGCACGCCCTTGAGTGCGGAACCCATGCGTCCCAGCCAGCACAGCAGCTGCCGCCATGCCGGCCTCGCAACATCGTGCGCCGCCATGGGCTCAAACCAGCGCTCCATGCCACCGTGCAGGGCGTTGTATTCGACCGGTTGCCAATGGGCGCGGTGCGGCACCGGCTGCATGACATCGCCATCCACCACGAAACAGGAATGGCGGCGCCGGCGGTAGCGCCCGCCGTCTTTCAGGTAGGCGTCATGCGGCATGCCGTCCCACGAAGGAGTCAGCGCCATCAGGTCGTCCAGCCTGCAGCCGGCCAGCTCGCACACGCCTTGCGCGCCAAGCACCGCATAGCCCTGCGAACGCAGCAAAGCGGCAGCGTCGCCTGGCGCACAGGCCGGCGGAGAAAACGAAGGAAAGCTCATTTTCAGGAGCATAACTGAGCACCAAATCGCCCAAATCTGCGCCAGATCAAGGCCCTGTTCCAGGCACGCCATCACACTGGGCCAGGCAATCTGGAGCCGCAATGAACACACTGCAATGGAGCGACGCCCTGTCGCTGGACCTGCCGCTGATGGACGACACCCACCGGGAGTTCGTGGACCTTCTGGCCCATGCAGCCCAGGCCGGTGACGACAACCTGCTGGACGCATGGAAGCGCCTGATAGAACACACCCAGGAACACTTTGACCGCGAAGACCAGTGGATGGCCGACACGGGCTTTTCCGCAACCCACTGCCACACCACGCAGCACCGCGTGGTGCTGCAAGTCATGCGGGAGGGAGCGCGTCGCGGCCAGGACGGAGACCTGGCCCTGGTGCGGCAGATGGCGTCAGAGCTGGCGCTGTGGTTTCCCCAGCATGCGCAAAGCATGGATGCAGCACTGGCGCTGCATGTGCGCCGCGTGGGCTACGACCCAGCCAGCGGTACCGTGCACATGCCGCCGCTGCGGGCCATGGAAGCTACGCTACCTTGACACCCTTCCAGAAAGCCACGCGGCCACGCACCATTTCAGCCTCGGGCTTGGGGTCAGCGTAATACCAGACGGCGTCGGGGTTGAGTTCGCCGTTGACGATCAGCGAGTAATAGCTGGCCTGGCCCTTCCAGGCGCAGGTGGTTTTGTGGTTGCTGAACGTGACGTACTCACGCTTGAGCGACGACTCGGGGAAGTAGTGGTTCCCCTCCACGACCACGGTGTCGTCGCTCTCGGCGATGACGGTGTCCTGCCAGATGGCTTTCATCAAGGTCCCCTTATTGCGGCGCGTGCAGCCAATGCACGCTGAACTGGTGCTGCGCATCGATCCACACCGGCCCGGGCCGGAACCCGGCCTGCTGCGCCAGCCTGCGCAGCCCTTCGATGGTGAACTTGTGCGAGTTTTCGGTATGCAGTGTCTCACCTTCGGCAAATTCGTGCGGCCGCCCGGCCAGCACCACTGATTGGCGGCTGCGGCTGACCAGGTGCATTTCAATGCGCTGCAAGGGCGCGTTGTAGAAGGCGTGATGGGTGAACTGGTCCAGGTCAAAGTCCGTGCCCAGCTCGCGGTTGGCCCGCGCCAGCAGGTTCAGGTTGAAGGCCGCCGTCACGCCCTGCGCGTCGTTGTACGCGGCATGCAGCACGGCGGGGTCCTTGACCAGGTCCGCGCCCAGCAGCAAGGCGCCCCCTCGCAGCACCTGAGCAGCCACCTGCAGGAAGTAAAACGCTTCGGCCGGCGTGAAGTTGCCGATGGTGGACCCCGGGAAAAAGCCCACCCTCTGGCCCGCGCCGGGCGGGCGGGCCGGCAGCAGCAGGCGTTGCGTGTAATCCGCCACCACCGGCTGCACGTCCAGGCCCGGGTAGTCACGGCGCAGCACCGCTGCAGCTGCAGCCAGGTGTCCGCCGGAAATGTCGATCGGCAGGTAGCGGACAGGGCCATCCATGGCGTCCAGCAGCACGCGCACCTTGGTGCACGAGCCAGCGCCAAACTCCACGATTTCGGCGCCGGGGCCGATCTGAGCGGCAATGTCGGCCGCCTGCCCGCGCAGGATGGCCATCTCGGTGCGGGTAGGGTAGTACTCGGGCAGTTCGCAGATGCGGTCAAACAGCGCGGAACCCTGTGCATCGTAAAAATACTTGGGAGAGATGCTGCGCGGACGCGCGGCCAGTGCAGCCGCGAGGTCCTGCGCAAAGGCCTCCCTGGCGGGGTCGGTACCTGCTGTGACTCTCGGCGCTACGGCCAGGCGTGCGGTGTTGTTCATCATGAGACATCCCTTGCCAGGCGCAGGCCTGAAAACTGCCAGCGTGCGCCGGGCGGAAAGAAGTTGCGGTACGTGGCCCGTTCGTGCCCTGCGGGCGTGGCGACGCTGCCGCCACGCAGCACCAGTTGTCCGACCATGAACTTGCCGTTGTATTCAGCCACCGCGCCATTCATCGGCCGAAAGCCCGGATAGGGGTCGTAGGAGGACCGCGTCCATTGCCAGACATGCCCACTCTGCTGGGTCATGCCAGGCAAGGCGGCCGCGGCTTCCCATTCAAATTCGGTCGGCAGGCGCGCACCAGCCCATTGCGCATAGGCTGCGGCCTCATAGAAGCTCAGCTGGCTGACGGGCTCGCTGTCCACCCGCGGCCGCACGCCGTTCAGGCCGAACACCTGCCAGTGCGACGCTGGTGCACGCGCATCACCGGGCGCCAGCCAGTACGCCGGTGCTTTCCAGCCCTGCGCCTGGGCGGTTGCCCAGCCGTCGGACAACCACAGCTGCGCGCGCTCATACCCGCCATCGGCGATGAACTGTGCGTACTCGCCACAGGTCACCAGGCGGTCGGCAATTTCAAAAGGCTGCAGCAGCACCGCGTGACGCGGAGTTTCGTTGTCAAACGCGAAGCCTTCACCTTCGTGCCCCACGGACACAACCCCGCCTGGCGCCGCCACCCATCCCTGGGACGGCGACGAAGCTGCCAGCCGCAGCGCCGGGGTGGCCGACATGCTGTAGGCCGGCAGCAGCGGGTTGCACCACAACGCGTGAAGCACATCGGTGAGGATGAGTTCCTGGTGCTGCTGCTCATGGTTCAGGCCCAGCGCCACCAGCGGCGCAGCAGCAGTCCATGCAGCCCCCTGCGCGCTTTCAATGAAACGGCGCATCGCATCGTCCACATGGGCGCGGTAGGCATGCACGTCGTCCAGCGAGGGACGGGTAAGCAGGCCGCGCTGGGGCCGTGCGTGGCGCGGACCCAGCGCTTCGTAGTAGGAATTGAACAGGTAGAAGAACCGGTCGTTGAAAGCCCGGTAGCCGGTCATGTGGGGTACCAGCACCACGGCCTCGAAGAACCAGCTGGTGTGGGCCAGGTGCCACTTGACCGGGCTGGCATCTGGCATGGACTGCACGCACTGGTCTTCGGCCGACAGTGGATCGGCCAGGTCCAGCGTGCGCCGGCGTACTTCGCCATAACGCGCAGCCAGATCGGCACGCGGCGCCGTGTTCGGCAGCATGGAAACAGACATGGGGACAGGCCTCCTCTTCCCTGGGTGGACGGCATGGGTCGCTGTCCGGTGGAATTCATTACAGCACCCGGAGCCGCTTCTGTGTTGAAGTCGTGTGGGCCCTGCTGACATTTCCCGGCAATACACTGCTGCCAATTCCGGCTGTCACGTTGGCTACCCGGTCGCCGGTCGCCGGTCGCTAACATCGCGACCTTCAGGAGACACCCCATGACCACCACTGCCAACCTTTCCAACCACCAGGTCCGCCTGGCCCAGCGCCCCGTGGGTACGCCCGGACGCGAGTGCTGGAACTTCACCACCGAGCCCGTGGCAGAACCCGCCGACGGCGGCGTGCTGGTCAAGACCCTGGCGCTGTCGCTGGACCCGGCCATGCGCGGCTGGATGAACGAGGGCAAAAGCTACATCGCGCCGGTGGGCATTGGCGAAGTCATGCGCGCCGGCGGCATCGGACGGGTCGTCGCCTCCAGGAATCCGAAATTTGCCGTGGGTGACACCGTCTCGGCCGGCCTGGGCGTGCAGGAATACTGCCTGATCGCTGAAGACCAGATCAAGCGCGCCGGCATGTTCAGGATCGACCTGCGCGCGGGCAGCATGACCCAGTGGCTCAACGTGCTGGGCATGCCCGGCATGACCGGCTACTTCGGCCTGATGGACGTGGGCATGCCCAAGCCCGGTGAAACCGTGGTGGTGTCCGGCGCAGCCGGCGCAGTGGGCCAGACCGTGGGGCAACTGGCCAAGATCAAGGGCTGCCGCGTGGTGGGCATTGCCGGCGGCCGCGCCAAGTGCGACTGGGTGGTCAACGAACTGGGCTTTGACGCCTGCATCGACTACAAGGCCGGCAACGTGAAGGCCGCGCTCAAGGAGCACTGCCCCAAGGGCGTGGACATCTACTTTGACAACGTGGGTGGCGAGATCCTGGACGACGTGCTCACCCGAATCGGGCGGGGTGCGCGCATCATCATCTGCGGTGCGATCAGTCAGTACAACAACACGACCCCGGTTCAGGGCCCCAAGAACTACCTGAGCCTGCTGGTCAACCGCGCGCGCATGGAAGGCATCGTCGTGTTTGACTACACCGACCGCTTCCCGCAGGCCGTGACCGAGCTGGCCGGCTACCTGAAAGACGGCCGCATGAAGAGCAAGGAAGACATCGTCGAAGGCATCGCCAACTTTCCCGAGGCCCTGCTCAAGCTGTTTTCGGGCGCGAACTTCGGCAAGCTGGTGCTCAAGGTCGCTGACGCCTGATTGAAGCAGACGGGGGGTCGTTCCTACAATGGGTGCGCCAACGCCCGTTGCAGCGCCCATGACCCCAGATACTGTTGCTCAGCTCGCACTGCAGGATCCTGACGCACCTGCTGTCATCGACGACAGCAGGCTGATCAGCCGCGCCCGGCTGCACCGGGAAATCGAATGCATGGCCGCAGCACTGCACCGGCTCGGCGTGGGCGACGGCACCCGCGTGGCGCTGGCGTGTGAACACGCCTATGTTCACTGGCTCCTGGTCCTGGCATGCGAGATGCTGGGTGCAGCCAGCGAAGCAGTGCTGGATCCGCGTCGCGAGGACTGGGCCACCCTGCACCACCGCGCCGACCTGTTCCTGGGCACGTTCCGGCTGCCGCCCATGGCGTGCCGCCACCAGCTGATCGACCAGGCCTGGCTGGACCAGTTGCTGGGGCGGCTGGATCTGCCGGTCCTGCCGGCGCGGACCCCCGATCCTGGTGCCTGCGCTCGGGTAGCCCGCACATCCGGCACCACAGGCACCAGCCTGCGCCTGCAACTCAGCCGGGCCGACGTCGCGCAGCGGGTTGCCAACTGGACCCAGGTCCTGGGGCTGACGCCGCAATCACGCTTCCTGCTTACGTTTCAGCCATCGGCACCCACCGCCTGCTATCAGGCGGCGGCATGCATGCAGGCGGGCGCCCTGCTGGTGTTCCCCCCGGCGATTCATGGCTGGCAGGCGATCGTGCGCCACGGCATCACGCACACCGTCTGCTTGCCCGGCATGCTGGCCCAGTGGCTGTCCGAATTGCCACCGGACATTGAAAAGCCGGCATCGCTGCACCTGATGTGCGCAGGTGCAGCCGTCAGCACGTCGCTGCGCGAGCTGGCACTGCAACGACTGGCCAGCAGTTTTGAGGACTTCTACGCGAGCAATGAAGCCGGGCTGATCGCCACCGGGCGAAGCGGCACGGCCGGCACGTTGCGACCCGGCGTCCAGGCCCAGGTGGTGGACGATCTGGGCCAGGAACTGCCCGCGGGCCAGACAGGCCGCATCCGGCTGCGCACGCCTTGCATGGCCACCGGCTACCTTGACGCGCCCCAGGCCAGCGCCGCGCATTTCAGGGACGGCTGGTTTTACCCCGGTGACATGGGCGCCATGCCGCAGCCGGACCGGCTGCGCGTCACGGGCCGTGAGGCCGATGTCATGAATCTGGGGGGCCTGAAGGTATCCCCAGAGGAAATCGAGGCCCTGCTGTGCGTGCCGGGCGTGCCCGCGCATGAACTCGCGGTATGCGCCCTGCCCGGTCCGCTGGGTGTGGATGAGGTGTGGGTGGCATTGTGCGGCGAAGCCGCCCGCCAGCAGGACAAGGTGGTGCAGGCGCTGGCCGATGTATGCCGCGACTACGCTTGGGCGACTTTTCGTGTGGTGCAGGTTCCTGCGGTCAATCCGCAGGCGCCGGCCAAGCTGTCGCGCCGGGCCCTGCAGGCCATGCTGGCCGGACTCAGCCAGCCCGGCGGGACAGCTGGCTGAAGCCAGCACACGGCTCAGTCATGGTGCTTGTGCTTCCTGTGCTTGTGGCCGCCTTCATAGCCGGCCTTCACAAAATACACCGGTTGCGCGCAGGCGCCGTACTTGTGGCAATGCCTGGCCCAGTTTTTCGCGTGGCCCGGTGGCACATGCATGTACACCGGCTGCATCACATACTGCGGCCGGGCAATGATCACCGGCTGCGCGTAGATGAGGGGAGGCGGCGGCGCGTTGCCGATGTCGATGCGGCCATAAACGCCCGGTGCAATGGCGGCGCCCACCGTGGCGCTCACGTAGGCGTCTGCGGCCTGGGCGACCCCGCAGGCCAGGGCCGAGGCGAGTGACAGCGTCAGCAGGACGGCGAGGCTCATGATGCCATCCGCACGGTATTGCCATCGACCACCACGCGCGAGCCGGCGGCAATGGCGCTGCCCTGCTCCACGGTACGGATGGTGCCGTCATTCATGCGGATGCGCATCTGATAGACGGTGACCTTGTTGGCGTTCTTTTCGATTGCATGACCGGCATAGGCGCCGCCGGCGGCGCCCAGCACCGTGGCGGCCGTCTTGCCGCTGCCGCCGCCTACCTGGTTGCCCAGCAGGCCGCCGACCAGGCCCCCCGCCACCGCACCGACGCCGATGCCGGTGTTGCCGATGCCGTTGACCTGGCCCGCGCGCTGCACGGCCACAGCCGATTCAACGACACCACAGTTGGTACAGCTTTGGGCCAGCGGCGTGCGCGCCGCCGGAGCTGCGGCAGGGCCCGCGGACCCAGCCTGACGCACCGGCGCCTTTTGGGTTGCAGCCGCCACTGGGGGCTGGCCATCCTTGACGCCGTCCTGTGCGCCAATGCGGTTGCTCACCAGCATGGCAGCCAGCGCCAGTGAGGTGACGGCCAGTACAGCCACCGTGGGAATCAAGGCCTTGCTGTTGCGCAGCTTGTCACCCAGTCCGGGTTGCCGGCCCGGCTGGGGAAGGCTGCTGTGCATGACGTTCTGGTTCGAGTCCATGAGGGTTCTCCTGTTCATGTGCCCGGATTGTTGGCGTCATGCCCTGATACGCGGTGTAGGCCGATGTGAGAACGGTGTGTAGGCGTTTCGCCGACGCAGCCGGTTCCGTGAAGGATGTCACGCCGCGGCGAGGCTTTGCACGCGGTTGCCCGTGGTGTTACACCCCACCGTGCGGGTGTGTGGGGTCCACCCACAGCACCGATTCCGGTTTCTCGGCCGGCTCGATGTCCAGGTTGACGGCCACGGCCTGTCCGTCACTGCGGCACAGCACGCATTCCAGCGTTTCAGTCGGGCTGGCGTTGATCTCCTGGTGCGGCACATAGGGCGGCACGTAGATGAAATCGCCCGGCCCCGCTTCGGCAGTGAACTCCAGCCGCTCGCCCCAGCGCATGCGCGCGCGGCCGCGCACCACATAGATCACGCTTTCCAGCGGACCATGGTGGTGCGCGCCGGTCTTGGCATCGGGATGGATGGTGACCGTGCCGGCCCACAGTTTTTGCGCGCCCACACGGGCGAAATTGATGGCCGCCTTGCGGTCCATGCCCGGGGTGGAA
>CAZUJD010000016.1:0-19664 GCA_964620025.1 uncultured Ramlibacter sp.
GGTGGTGACGTCGGCCACGATTGACGCGGACCGGTTCGCGCAGCATTTCGCCAGTGCCAAAGGGCCTGCGCCGGTCATCATGGTGTCGGGGCGCATGTTTCCTGTGGAGCAGCGCTGGCGGCCGTTTGAGGAAAGCCGCGACCATGACCTGAACGATGCGATTGCTGATGCGGTGGATGAACTCTGGCAGGGAAATGCCGGCGGCGACATCCTGGTGTTCCTGCCCGGAGAACGCGAAATCCGCGAGGCTGCCGACCACCTGCGCAGGCATCTGTCGCACAGCCCCCTGACCCGCACGGCCGAGGTGCTGCCGCTGTTTGCGCGCCTGTCCCAGGCAGAGCAGGACCGCATCTTTGACAGCCACAGCGGCCGGCGCATCGTGCTGGCCACCAACGTGGCCGAAACTTCGCTCACGGTGCCCGGCATCCGCTACGTGATCGACGCCGGCACGGCCCGCGTCAAGCGCTACAGTTTTCGTAGCAAGGTCGAACAGCTGCTGGTCGAGCCCGTGAGCCAGGCCGCGGCCAACCAGCGCGCGGGCCGTTGCGGCCGGGTGGCCAACGGCATCTGCATCCGCCTGTACGACGAAAAGGACTTCAACAGCCGCCCGCGCTTTACCGATCCCGAGATCCTGCGCAGTTCGCTGGCCGGGGTGATCCTGCGCATGAAGTCGCTGCACCTGGGTGACGTGGCACGCTTTCCGTTCATCGAACCGCCGTCGGGCCGTGCCATTGCCGACGGCTACCAGCTGCTCAACGAGCTGGGCGCGGTGGACGATGCCAACGAGCTGACCCCCATGGGCCAGGAGCTGGCGCGCCTGCCGCTGGACCCGCGCGTGGGCCGCATGATCCTGGAGGCGCGCACCCGTGGCGCGCTGGACGAGGTGCTGGTGATCGCCAGTGCCCTGAGCGTGCAGGATGTGCGCGACCGTCCCATGGACGCGCAGCAGCAGGCCGACCAGGCCCATGTGAAGTTTGACGACGACAAGAGCGAGTTCAGTGGCTACCTGAAGCTGTGGAAATGGATCAACGACGCGCGCGGCGGCCACGGCAATGCCCACAAACTCAGCAACCGCCAGTACGAGCAGCTGTTGCGCCAGAACTTCGTCAGCGTGCGCCGGGTGCGCGAATGGCGCGACATCCACACCCAGCTGCACACCGTGGTGGCAGAACACAAGTGGCGCCTGAACACCCAGCCGGCCAGCTACGAAGAACTGCACAAATCCATGCTGGCCGGCCTGCTGGGCAACATCGGCTGCAAGCTGGAAGATGAAGACGTCTACCTGGGCGCCCGCGGCATCAAGTTCCATCGCCACCCCGGTGCGCACCTGAGCAAGAAGCCCGGGCGCTGGATCGTGGCGGCCGAACTGGTGGAAACCACACGCCTGTTTGGCCGGGGCGTGGCCAACATCGAGCCGCCCTGGATCGAGCAGGTGGCAGGCCACCTGCTGAAAAGGCAGCTGCTGGACCCGCATTGGGAGAAAAAATCCGCCGAAGTCATGGCACTGGAACGTGCCACGCTGTACGGGCTGGTGGTGTACAGCGGGCGGCGTGTGAACTTTGGCCGGGTGGACATGCAGGCTGCGCGCGAGGTGTTCATCCGCGAGGCACTGGTCGCGGGCCAGTGGGACACCAGACTGCCTTTCCTGGCGGCCAACCACAAGCTGATCCGCCAGGTGGAAGAGATGGAGCACAAGTCGCGCCGCCAGGATGTGCTGGTGGATGACGAGCTGATTTTTGCCTTCTACGACCAGCAGGTACCGCCTGATGTTTACAGTGGCCACACGTTCGAGGCCTGGTACCGGGCCGAGGTGCTCAGGCAACCCAACCTGCTCAAGCTCACGCGCGATGAGTTGATGCGCCATGAGGCTGCCGGCATCACCACCGACGCCTTCCCCAGGACGCTGCGCCTGGGCGGGGTGGACTGCGCAGTGACCTACCTGCACGAGCCCGGCGACGCACGTGACGGCGTGACCGTGACGGTGCCGCTGTTTGTGCTCAACCAGGTGAGCGACGAGCGCGCCGAATGGCTGGTACCCGGCATGCTCAAGGACAAGGTCCAGGCCCTGCTGAAAAGCCTGCCGCAGCGACCGCGCTCACGCTTCGTGCCGCTGCCGGAATCGGCCGCCAGGCTGGCAGCCATCCTGAACGAGCCGCAGGCTTTTGGCGCCGGTTCGCTGACCGATGCGCTGCTGAAGCTGGTGCGCGACCAGACCAGCCTGGACGTCAAGCGCGCCGATTTCAAGCTGGACATGCTCTCGCCCCACCTGTTCATGAACTTCCGCGTGGTGGACGAACACGGCCGCCAGCTGGGCACGGGCCGCAACCTCGGCGCGCTCAAGGCCGAGCTGGGCGCGCAGGCGCGCGGCGCATTCCAGGCATTGGCGGGACTGAAGGTGGCCAGCGCACCGGCTGCTGCCGGGTCCGCGGGTGCGGCTCCCGCCGCCGCGAGGGCGCCTGGCCCGGCGGCCGCGCCGGCAATGGAGGCCGGTACGACCTACACGGCATGGACTTTTGGCGAATTGCCCGAGCTGATGGAAATCCGCAAGGGCGGCCAGACGTTGATCGGCTTTCCGGCGCTGGTGGACCAGCGCGACGCTGTGGCCATCGAGGTGTTTGACGAACCGGAGGTGGCCGCCGCAAGGCACCGCGCCGGCTTGCGTCGCCTGTTTGCGCTGCAGATCCGTGACGCCTTGCGCTATCTGGAAAAGAACATCCCCGACCTGCAGAAGATGGCCGTGGCCTATATGCCGCTGGGCACTCAGGAGGAACTTCGTGACCAGATCATCGATGTGGCGCTGGACCGCGCATTTCTGCTGGACCCGCTGCCCACCGATGCCCGGGCCTTCGGGCGCCGGGTGGATGAGGGCAGGGCGCGGCTGACGCTGATAGCCAACGAGGTCGCACGGCTGGCCGGCGTCATCCTGGCCGAGTACGCCGCAGCAGCCCGCAAGCTGAAGGACACCCGGATCCAGCCCGACGCGACTGCCGACGTGGCCCAGCAGCTGCAGCGATTGATGCCCAAGCGTTTTCTGGTGGCCACCCCCTGGGCCCAGCTGCAGCATTTCGCCCGTTACCTCAAGGGCATCACCCTGCGGCTGGACAAGCTGCGCGCCGATGCCGCCCGAGACGCGGCCCGGTTGGCCGAATTGCGGCCCCAGGAGCAGCGCTACTGGCGGCTGGTGGCTGAACGCAAGGGGGCCGTTGATGACCGCATGCTGGAGCTGCGCTGGCTGCTGGAAGAGCTGCGCATCAGTTTTTTTGCGCAGGAATTGCGCACGCCGCAGCCGGTGAGCATCAAACGGCTTGACAAAGTCTGGGCACAACTGGGAACCTAGGACCGTTGGGGTCCCGCCTGCGGGTGGGTAAGGAGTCGTCGTGGCGCTGACGCTGGCTGTGATGGGTCATCTGGACGTGTGCTTCGGGCACGAGCCCGTGTCCCTGCCCGCCAAGTCGCAGGCCCTGCTGGTGTACCTGGCCTTTGCCGGACGTCCGGTGCGCCGGGAGTTCCTGGCCGACATGTTCTGGGGTGACGCGGGCACAGGTGGGTCGCGCGCCAATCTCCGCCTGGCCCTGACCCGGCTGCGCCAGGCCTTGCCGGGCGTGATCACGGCCGATGCCCAGGTGGTGGGGCTGGATGCCACCCATGTCCGGGAGGTGGATGCTCTGGCCCTGCTGGAGGCTGCCGCAGCCAAGGCAAGTCTGCCTGCCTCGGTCCTGAGGGCGGCGGTGGACCGTTACCGGGGCACTTTCCTGCAGGACTTCTTCCTGCACAACTGCCCGGATTTCGAGGACTGGGTCGGCGCCCAGCGCAACCGCATTGACCGGCATGCCGTGATCCTGCTGCGCGAACTCACGCAATCGGCGCGCCAGTCGGGCGACGTGCATGGCATGCGCCATTGCCTTGAACGCTGGGCTGACCTGGAACCCTGGAACGAGGAGGCTGTCCTGCCGCTGATGAGCCTGCTGGCCGAAGCTGACGCCGCCGCCTTTGCACTGGACCGTTACGAAGCCTGCCGCAAGGCGCTGGCCGAGGAAAAGGCCGTTCGTCCCGGCGCCGCCGTTGAAGCGCTGGCCCAACGCATCCGCCAGGGCGGTTCATTCCGGACGGACCAGGACAGTGCCGCGACAGTCGTGCCAGGGCCGCAGGCCCCCACTGCGGCAGCAGAGCCCAGGGCAGCAGACGTAGCGGTAGATACGTCCGTTCCACCGGGGCGTCCGGATGCCGTGGAGGTTACCCCGCTGTTCGGACGCGACAACGAACTGCGCGAGATCCGTGAGCGCATCCGCCAGGGTGAACGGTTGGTGATGCTGCTGGGCCCGGCCGGCATCGGCAAATCTCGCCTGTCGCGTACCGTGGCGCGCGAGATGGCCGTCCACTATCCGGACGGTACGGTGTCCTGCAGCTTTGACTTTCTCGAACCGGGTGCCACCCCGGAGGCCAGCCGCGACCATTTCATTGCCACACTGGGGAGTGCCCTGGGCCTGGATTTCACCCAGACAACCCAGCCCATGACACTGTTGTCCGCGCGATTGCGCAACTTGCAGGCGATCCTGTGCCTGGAAGGCTTTGAAGCCTGCCCGGGTGCCACGCCGACGGTGCTGGAAGTTCTCGGCGCTGCGCCGCACAGCCTGATCCTGCTGACTTCGCGGGTCCGGCTGGCAGCCACCGAGGGCTGGGCATGTGAACTGCGTGGCCTGACGGCGCGCGATGCGGCTGACGGGGGGGCCGAAGCCGGCGAGCCTGCGGTGGACTTGCTGGTCGCCTGCGCACAGCGGGCGGGCATTGCGCTGGACGGGGACACGGACCATGCATGTCTGTCCCGGCTGACCCGACAGCTGGACGGCTCGCCGCTGGCTATCCAGTTTGCGGCGCAGTCCCTGCGGCTCATGTCGCCACGCCAGTTATGCGAGAAGCTTGACAGTGGCGGCTGGCCGGACTCCAGCCTGCACCTTCCGGGTTATCGTTATGACACGCTGCATGACGTAATGGCAGATGTCTGGTCACGGCTGGATACCGCGTTGCAGACCGGCTGGGCCCGCTGTGCGCTGTTCAAGGGGTCTTTTACCCTGGAGTGGGCCCGTGACTGCGCCGCGTTGGACGATTCGTCGGTGCTGGCGCTGGTGGACCGTTCCATACTCTGGGTCGAGCCGGATCGGCGGCTGCGCATGCATGAGCTGACTCGCCAGTACGGGCTGACCAGGCTGGACCAGCTGGCCCAGGCCGAGGACTACCGGCTGGCCTTTGTGCAGGCCACGCTGGAACGCCTGGTGGAGCTTTCGCCCGCACTTGTACGTGAAGACACCGCAGCGGTGGACTCGGTGCGACCGGATATCAGCACGCTGGCGTCCGCCATGGACATGGCCTTGCAACGGTACAGCGCGCTGTCACTGAACCTTCCGTTGCAGGCCTTGTGCCGTGCGTACCACCGCCTGGGATGGAGCTATGCAGCGGTCCACCTGCTGGAGCAGGTGCTGCAGCGACACCAGGAGGCTGACGTCAATCTGCGGATTCCCTGGCATTTGCTGGCAGCTGAAGCGACCCGCAATGTGTACGGTTACCAGCGCGCCGGTGCCCACTTCAAGAAGGCGGCAGCCCTGGGGGGGGCCTGGCTGCCGCGAGGCTGGTGGCGCGCTGTCGCTGCCGGTCTGGCGGCCTGCGCGCAGGCGTTGCTGACCCGTCCGCATAAGGAGGCTGTGCAACGGGATGCGCAGGAGGCCGTCACCCAGGCCATGGCAGTGCTTCTGCTGTCGCGCTACACCAACGGCTCGCCGGGCATTGAACTGGCCGGCGGCATGGCGATCGCCTGGCGTGCATCGCGGCGTTCGGGCAGTACGGCGTCCCGGCTGGCGATGTTCCTGAAGGTGCTGAATTTCATGCCCGCCAGCGCGCCGGACAGGCTTTATGCCTGGGCCGTACGCCGCGTCAACGACTGTCTGCCACTGGTGGAGCCTCCCCAGCGGGCTTATGCGGTGCGGGACCTGGGCGTGGTCATGGTCGCCAACGGTCAATGGGAGCAGGCTGAAACCTGCCTGAACCGGGCGTCGCAGTCGCTGGCCGCGCTGGGCTATGGCTACCATGCCCTGGAATGTCTGACGGAGCTGTATTCCGGCCAGATGAACCAGGGTGTCTTTTCCAGACTACTGCCTGCGATCCGGGAAACCGAATGGCAGGCCCGCCGCCAGAACCAGCCCACCGTGCTGCGCTGGACGCTGGTGATGAAACTGCAGGCTCTGGTGCGTATGGATGCGGCCGGACTGGATGAGGCCCAGTCCTGCCTGAATGAGATCCATGCCATTCCGGTGTACAGGACCCCGGTCGAAGTGCTCAGCGTGTGCGGTCTGGAGTCCGTGCTTGCGGCTGCACGCGACGACCTGCAACAGGTTCTGGACAAAGCGAAGCAGGTGCTAGAGGCGGCTCATCGCCTGGGGCGTGGGCGTTACTACGTGCTGTTCACGCTGCAATGGACCATCGACGCCGTGCTGTATTTCGCATTGGCCGATCCTTCGGGACCACCCCAAGCACGAAATCTGGCAATCGGTCTGGTGAACCGCTTCCTGGCGCTGTCCCTAGGCCTGCGGGCCTATGAGACACGCCGTTGCTTGTATTCGGGCGCCATACAGGCACTGCAGGGCCGGCAAACCGCTGCTGTGCAGGCCTGGCAGGAAGGCCTGGTGCGTTGCGACGCGCAGGCCATGCCTTACGACGCGGCGCGGCTGAACTGGCTGTTGTCGTCGTACCTGGAGCCTGTCCAGGCGGCCCGGCACCGGGGGTCGGCAGAGCTGCAGTTTGCGGCCGCAGGCGTGCAGCCGCCCTATGCGCTGATACCGAAGCCGGCCAGGGCCTGACAGCGCAAGGTTTCCCGCGCCAGTGATTTGTGGGAACATGGTCCTGGGCATAGTCCGGGGAGCAGCGACGTGAACGCGGGAGTTTCGGTTTCGGTACTGGGGCCGCTTGAAATCCGCATGGACGGGCGGGAGATCGCCTTGCCCGCGAAAACACAGGCCATGCTGGTGTACCTGGCCATGACCGGCCGGCGTGCGCGCCGCGAATTGCTCGCAGACATGTTCTGGGGCGATACCGGGGATGAGGGTGCCAGGGCCAACCTCCGGCTGGCGCTGACCAAATTGAGGCAGAGCCTGCCCGGTGTGGTGGACGCGGATGCAGATAGCGTCGCGCTGGCGCCGCGGGCTCTGCAGGACCTGGACGCGCAGCATTTGCTGGACGTGGTGGACACCGTGCTGCAGCAAACGCTGGCGCAGCAGGAGGCCGCCATTGCGCGCTATCGCGGACCGTTCCTGCACGATTTCATGCTGCGCGAATGCGCTTCCTTCGAGGACTGGGTGGTCAGTGAACGCCAGCGCATCGATCGCCGTGCCGTGATGCTGCTGCGTGAACTGGTGCAGGCAGCACGCCGCAGCCTCAAGCCCGCCGACGAAATCCGGCATCTGAGCCGGTGGGCGCAAATCGAACCCTGGAACGAAGATGTGCAGCTGCCACTGATCCGCCTGCTGGCACAAAGCGGAGCAACTGCGGCCGCGATGGACAGCTTTGAGCACTGTCGCCGGGCGCTGGCCGAAGAGCTGGGCGTGCGGCCGTCGGTGGCCCTGGCACTGCTGGGCGAGCAGGTGCGGCGTGGCGAGTTGGCGGTGCAGGCGGTACAGGCGGTGCAGACTCCGGCTGTGGTGCAGCCACAGGAAGACACGCCAGCACCCATCGAAAAGCCATTGCTGCTGCTGGGACGGGACATCGATCTGCAGGCCATTGACGCGCATGTTGCACGCGGAGAGCGGCTGGTGATGCTGCTGGGCCCTGCCGGGGTCGGAAAATCCTCCCTCGCGACGGCAGTGGCACGGCGCCAGCGCCCGCATTTTCCCGACGGGCTGGTCAGTTGCAGCTTTGACTTTCTGGAGCATGGCGGCCGCGCCGACACCAGCCGCGACCATTTTGTCAACGTGCTGTCAACGGCGCTTGGGCTGGACCTGGTACTGACATCCCGGCCGCTGGACATGCTCAAGACCCATCTGGCTACTCGCCGGGTGATCTTGCAGCTGGACGGGTTCGAAGCCTGCATTCTCGCGACTCCGCTGCTGGTTGAACTGCTGCAGTCGGCGCCGGACTGCCTGTTTCTTGTGACATCACGCACCCGGCCGGCGATCACGCACGGCCTGGTGCATGAGTTGCGGGGCCTGGGAACTACCCGCCAGTTGGCGCGTGATCCGGCGCTGGCGTTGCTGCTGGAGTGCGCCAGCCGCAGCGGTGTGGCAACTGACAGCCTGGCGGACCAACCCGTGTTGCTGCGTCTGGTGAACCTGCTGGACCGTTCGCCACTGGCAATCCAGTTTGCGGCACAGTCGTTGCGCGTCATGTCGGCCGGGCAGCTCGTGCAGAAACTGGAACAGGGGCACTGGCCGGACTCCAGCCTGTATGTGCCCGGATACAGGTACAGCACCCTGCAGGACGTGATGGCCGATATCTGGGAACAGCTGGAGCCGAGCCTGCGGGAGGCCTGGGCACGCTGCGCCCAGTTCAAGGGGGAATTTCCGCTGGAGTGGGCACAGGAATGCACCGGCGTGGACGACCAGGGCATTGCGCAATTGTTGGGGCGCTCGATCCTGGGCCGGGAAGGCACAGGCCATCTGCGCATGCATGAGCTCACGCGCCAGTACGGCCTGCTCATGCTGGAGCAGATGCCCCAGGCGCTGGCGCACCGGCAGGCCTTCTCCAGGGCTGCACTGGCCCGCCTGGTGGCGCTGTCAGGCCGGCTGCAACGCGAAGACATGTCGGCTGTGCAGGAACTGAAGCCCCTGGTTGCCACACTGGCATCGGCGTTCGAAACCGCGCTGCAATGGGCATCGCCACCGGACATTCATCCGCCCTTGCTGGCCTTGCAGCGTGTGTATCACCGCCTGGGTTGGCACCAGGCGGCGGCAGGGCTGGTGGATGCCGTCTTGCAGCACCATGCCCAGGCGCCCGCCGCGTGGCGCATGGCATGGCACCACATGGCCGGCGAGATCATCCACAACCAGTACGGGTATCTGGAGGAGATAGCGCACTACCGCGCCGTGGTCGATCTGGCGGGCATCGCCCTGCCTCCGGCGGGAGTGCGGGCCCGGGCCTGGGGCGTGCTGAAACTGTGCCAGGCTGTTTTTGCCAGGCCGGTGGCACAGGCTCATGAGCGCCAGGCACAGCGGGCGTTGACCCACAGCCTGCTGGCCTTGATGGTGCCACCCTACATGAATGGAGCGCCGGTGTCAGAACTGGTGTCTGGCCTGTGCGCAGCCATCCTGGCGGCCCGGCGGTCGGGCCATGCCGATGCCCATCTGCAGGCCTGGCTGCACCTGGGATCGCTGGATGCGGTCCGAGCGCGTCCCCGGCTGCAGGCTGCGGTATTCAGGTCGGCACGCAAGTGCCTTCGCAGCCTCGGACCGGTGCATGAAGCCGTGATGCTGCGCCACTTGACTGCTGCGCACACGGCCGCGGGCCATTGGGAAGAAGCCTGCGACCAGATGCAGCGCGCTGCCCAGCTGTTTGCCGCATTGGGCTACGGCTATGACGCGCTCGAATGCCGCGGTATCCACAGCACCATCCTGCTGCACACCGGAGACTTCCGCCAGCTGCTGGCGCACGCCCAGATGCTGGAGGGCGAGGCCCGCCGGATTGTCCAGCCATCGGTACTGCGGTGGTCCCTGCTGTTCAAGATGCAGGCCTGGCTGCGCACCGGGCAGGGAAGGCTGGCGGACGCACACGAATGCGTCCAGTCCGTGCATGCCATACCGGTCAGGCGAACCCGGCTGGAAGAAGTCCGGATCCTGGCCAATGAAGCCCTGCTTCTGGCTGCCCAGGGGGATGCCCCCGCAGTTGTGCAGCGTGCTACAGAGATCCTGCCCGCAATGCGGCAGATGAGCGGCGGGCGTTTCCTCTTGCTGGGTCCTTTTGCGGTGGTCATTGACGCCATCCTGCATGTTGCTGCTGCACCCGCCCTGAGCACCCCGTCCGCAAAGGAGCTGGCTCGCCAGCTGGTTGACCGGTACGCATGCATGACGAGCGGCATGGCCACGTTCGCACCGCGCACCCTGTTGTATCGGGGCGTGGTGGTTGCCCTGGCCGGCAAGCTGCCGGCTGCACTGCGTCTGTGGCAAAGGGGACTGGACTCGCCCGGCGCAGCCGACCTGCCGTACGACGTGGCACGTCTGCACTGGATGTTGTCCCTGCACGTCCGGGACCCGGCCCGGGCGGGTGTACATGCGCGCCTGGCTTCCGGGCACTTCGACAAGTGTGGAGTGGGCGGTCCCGACTACCCGTTCCAGCCTGTCCAGCCCCTGGACGTGAAGGCCGCCCCTTCGACCCGGCAGGCGCAGCCTTCGCATGCGGCAGCTGCTGCACACCCGCAGGGGCTTTGATCCGCTTGTCCGGCGCTCAGGCGCCGCGCTGCAGGGCTGCGATGGTGCCGTTGGCCAGGCGCACCCGCTCGGCCATGGTGCGCATCACGAATGCATGGAACTGCATGGCTGTATCGGGTGCGTGCAAGTGCAGCCCCTCCAGCGCATCGCGCGTCAGCGTCCACACAACGGATTCGGTCTCGGCCGTGACGGTGGCCGAGCGCGGCGCGCTGGAATAGAGCGCCATCTCTCCCACGATGTTGCCGCCCATCAGGCTGGCCAGGCGCTGGCCCTGGTTCTGTCCGCGCAGGGTCACCGCAAGGCGCCCGGTTTCCACCAGGAACAATGCGCCGTTGGTGGCATCTCCCTGGGTCATCAGCACGCCGCCGGCCGGCAGGACCTGGCGCTGCAGCAGCGGCATGAGCCGTTCGCAATGGACGGCATCACCAAACTCGCCCTGCAGCCACACAGCCAGCGGTTCCTGGGCACCCATCGGGTCCTGGCCGTGGGCCAGCAGCAGGGTTTCTTCGGCGGAATCCAGGGCGCGCTCAAGTGTGGGGTGGGCCGCTTGCGCCACTGCGTTGCCCGCCAGGGCAATCTGAGTTTCCCGGTTGAGCCCGCACAGCAGCAGAGTGACGCCTGCGGCTTGCGCCAGCTGGCCGATTTTGGTGAAGGTCATCGCCGCCGAGGAGTCGGCGCCGGCTACATGGGTGAAATCAAGCACCAGCACGCGTCCCGCGCCGGATGACGACGCCAGGAAACCCCGTACCCGCTCCAGGATTGCGCTGGAGGTTCCAAAGAAAATCATGCCGCGCAGTACCAGCACGCGGATGCCCTTTCCATGCTGCGCCAGCAGCTGCCGGTGTGTGGCGGGCCGTGCCACCGAGCTGCGCAGCTGCGTGCCGTTGAGGTCGTGCTGTACCACGCCCACGCGGCTGTAGTTGAAGGCGAAATTCAGGCAGCTGGCCAGCACACCGGCCAGCACCGCGACGGTGAAGCCGATGGTGGCCGTGATCCCCAGGATGATGACGACCAGCGTCCAGTCACCCAGCGACAGGCGCCGACGGGAATCCACCACCCATTCGTGGAGGATGGCCAGGCCCAGGTACAGCAGGAAAGCTGCCGGAACCACTTTGGGCACCCAGCCCAGCAACAGGCCCGCGCCGGCCAGCGTCAGCGCGCAAACCCCGGCAGCCAGCAGGCCCGCGCCCCGGGACTGCGCACCGCTTTCCAGCAGCACGGCGCTGCGGCTGACCGACACCAGACTCAGATACCCGCCAAGCGACGCGCACAACAGGTTCAGCCAGCCGTGGGTGCGCAATTCGTGGTCCAGAGAAATGTCGCGTCGGGACATGACCTCCAGCCCCGAGGCTCCCAGCAGTACGGTGATGACCGCTACCGCCGCCACGGCCAGCATGTCCAGCCACTGCTGGGCCAGCCACTGCCAGTCCGGCGCAGTGTCCAGCAGACGCCATGGTGGCACCCACTGGACGGGCGCCGACTCAAACAGCCAGCCGGCCTGGCGCGCGGCTTCGTGGGACAGGCCGGCCAGGTTCAGGCCAGCCAGCACCAGGACCATGCCACCCAGCAGCAGCCCGGGCAGCAGGGCAGGGTGGCTTCGGCGGCGCAGCAGGGCAAAACAGCAACCGCCCAGTACGACCGTCACGATCAGGCGCGGATCGGTCAGGGCCCCTGGCAGCGCCCCGAAAAACTCCAGCCCGCCCGGCAGGTCGACCGCCACACGCAGCGCGCCGGTGGCGATCAGCCATCCGGTGGATGCCAGGAAGCCGCCGATGACCGGATAGGGGATGTAGCGCACCGCACGGCCCATGCGGCCAAAGCCCAGAGCCAGGAACAGCACGGCGCACAGCAGTGTGGTCAGCAGCAGGAGCATCAGCACATTGCCTGCGGCCTGACCGGCGCCCGCTGCGGCGGTGCTGGCGGCCATGGCGGCCAGGATGGAGGTGGTGTTCCCGTCAGGTCCGCCGATGGCGAAGGGCAGCTGGCTGCGCCAGGCCAGCCAACCGGCCCCCAGCAGGGCATTGACCAGGCACAAGCCCAACCCCAGGGGCAACAGCGCATGCAACGGACCTGCAAACAGCAAGGCCGCATACGACAGCGCATACGCAATGGCCACCATGCCGGCTACCACGCCGCCGGCGGCTTCGCGGGTCCAGGCGAGGGCGGCGGGCGGGGCCATGCGCGTCAGAGCTTGGCCAGCCGCTGCAGTGCGGTGTTGAGGGTTTCGTCCTTCTTGGCGAAGCAAAAGCGCACCACCCGCTGATCAAAGCCGTCACCATAGAAGGCCGACAGGGGGATGGCTGCCACGCCGATGTCGGTGGTGAGCCACTTGCAGAAATCGGCTTCGCTCAGATCGCTCACATCTGAAATGTCCACACACTGGAAGTAGCTGCCCTGGGTGTTCAGGATACGAAACCGTGTGCGGCCCAGGCCTTCGCGGAACAGGTCGCGCTTGCGCTGGTAGAACGCGGGCAGTTCCAGGTGCGGCGTGGGGTCGGCCATGTATTTCGCCAGGCCATGTTGCACCGGCGTGTTGACGGTGAACACATTGAACTGGTGCACCTTGCGGAATTCAGCCGTCAGCGCAGCCGGAGCCGCCACATAGCCCACCTTCCAGCCAGTGACGTGGTAGGTCTTGCCGAAGCTGGACACGATGAATGCGCGCGCAGCCAGGCCGGGAAAGCGCGCTGCGCTCTGGTGCTGCTGGCCGTCAAACACCATGTGTTCATACACCTCGTCGCTGATCAGCAGCACCTCGGTAGGCGCCAGCAGGTCCTGCAGCGCCAGCATTTCCTCGCGGGACCAGACGGTTGCGCTCGGGTTGTGCGGGCTGTTGACCAGGATGGCCCGGGTTCTGGGCGTGATGGCGGCTGCGATCCTGGCGAAGTCCGGCCGGAAAGTGCCCGGTGTGAGTGGTACCCGCACCACGGTGCCGCCAGCCAGTTCGATGTTGGGCACGTAGCTGTCGTAGCAGGGCTCCAGCACGATCACTTCGTCACCCGGCCGCACGACGGCCAGGATGGCCGTGATGATGGCCTGCGTGGCCCCGGCCGTCACGGTGATTTCACTGGCAGCGTCATAACGCTTGCCGTACATCGCTTCGATCTTGGAGGCGATGGCCTCACGCAGCGCCGGCACGCCCGTCATGGGAGGGTACTGGTTCAGGCCCCGCACCATGGCGTCGGTGACAGCACCGACCAGCCCGGGGTCACAGTCGAAGTCTGGAAAGCCCTGGCCCAGGTTGACCGCGCCCTTGTCTGCGGCCAGTTGGGACATGACGGTGAAGATGGTGGTGCCGACAGCCGGCAACTTGGTCTGGAGGACGGGAGTTCGTTCGATCGTATTCATGGAAGAAGTATCAGCGTGTCTCTGTCAGGCCCTGCATGCAACCGGCCGATGGCCGTTTCGGGGGGCATCACAATTCATAGTCGTTCACGTGGCCGGTCATGGCCTTGGCGATCAGGTTGCGGTCCAGCCGGTCGCTGAGCAACTCGGCAAATTTGAAGACGAAGTTTCGCAGGTAGGCGCTGCGCTTGAAAGCCACGCGGGCCACATTCTGGCCAAACAGGTGACCGAGCGGGCGCACCATGAGGTCGCCATTGCTGCCGTCGTCCCGCACCGCCATTTCCGCCACGATGCCGATGCCCAGGCCCAGCCGGACGTAGGTCTTGATCACGTCGGAGTCGATGGCTTCCAGCGCGATGCGCGGGGTGAGCTTTTTCTGGGCAAAAGCGGTGTCAATGCGCGTGCGGCCGGTGAACGACGGGTGGTAGGTAATGATGGGCTCGGCGGCCAGGTCTTCCAGCGAGATGCGCTCTTTCCTGGCCAGTGGGTGCGACAGCGGCAGCACCAGCACATGCTGCCATTCGTAGCAGGGCAAGGTGACCAGGTCGGTGTAGTCAGCCAGTGATTCGGTGGCAATGCCGATCTCGGCTACTTCGTCCAGCACCATTCGGGCTACCTGGTCGGGCGAACCCTGATGCAGGCTCACGTTGACCTTGGGATAGGCCTCGCGCAGTTTTGCCACGGGCACGGGCAGCACGTAGCGGGCCTGGGTGTGGGTCGTGGCTATGGACAGCGTGCCGCTGTCCTGGGCACTGAATTGCTCGCCAATGCGCTTGAGGTTGCCAACCTCGCGCATGATCAGCTCAATGCTCTTGAGCACATGCTGGCCAGGTTCGGTGATGCGCTTGAGCCGTTTGCCGTGTCGGGCGAAGATCTCCACACCCAGTTCTTCTTCCAGCTCAATGATGGCCTTGGAAACGCCAGGCTGCGAGGTGTGCAACGCCTTGGCGGCTTCGGTCAGGTTCAGGTTGCGCCGGGCCGCTTCCTGGACAAAACGGAACTGATGCAGGTTCATACTGAATTTCTTCTAAAACTGAAATTCATTATGCCCGATGTGTCTATCAATTGTTGCCGGACGGTTCCAGCGCCAGGCCAGCCAGAAGCTCGATCACACGGGGATCTTCTCCCACGGCCGGCGGCAGTTCAAAGGCTGTCGTGGGGTGGTCCATACGCAGTTGCGCGACCAGTGCCGGCAGGTCCTCGCGGGCATGGCGGCCGGTGCCCAGGAACATTGGCATGATGCGCAGCCTTGTGGCGCCAGCTGCCACCAGTTCGGCGGTGGCTTGCGGCAGGTCTGGCGTGCTCAGCTCCAGGTAGGCGCAACGTACCGGCACTAGCGGGGCCAGCGCGCGCATGCGGGCAGCCACAGCCTCCACCGGGCGGTGCCATAACGGGTCGCGCGAGCCGTGCGCAAAAAGGATGACGCCGTACATCTGCGCTACCTTCGCAACACCAGCCAGCCAAAGGCCGCGAGTGACACCATGGAGTAGATCAGCCCCGGAGCCGCCGCCGTCAGCCAGGGCCACCAGTTCTGCAGGTTGCCGATATAGCCGAAGACGTTGTTCAGCAGGAAGAAGCTGATCCCCACCAGCACGCCGCCGAACACATAGGTGGTGATGCTGCCGCTGCGAAAGTGCAGGTATGCGAAAGGCAGGGCCAGCGCGACCATCACCAGGCAGCTCAGCGGATAGAACACCTTTCGCCAGAACTCGATCTCGTAGCGCTGCGACGTCTGCCCGTTCGCACTCAGGTGCTGGATGTACTGGAACAGGGCAATGGTTCCCATGCGGTCGGGTTTGAGCAGCGCAACGGACACCATCTCGGGGCTGATGGCGGTGGGCCAGCGGTAACTGGGGATGCTGCGCCGTTCGACCTTCACGCCGGCATCTGCGCCAGTGCCCGGCCGCGCGGTGAATTCGGTGCGCTCGGCGTCTTCCAGGGTCCAGGATTCGTCGGTACCGAAGCTGGCACGGGGTGCCTGCGTCTGTGACACCAGTGCTCCGCGCGCGTCGAACTCGAACACCCGCACGCCCTGCATGCCACCGTCGGGCGACAGGGCGCCCACGTTCACGGTATAGGCGTGGTACATCTGACGTTCCTTGATCCATGCGCCCGTCTGGCCAATGGTGATCCGCCCCTGATAGCGCGTCTTGAGCAGCTGTGCCGTGCGGTCGGCCACCGGAGCCAGGTAGTCGCCCGTGGCAAAGGTCAGCAGCACGAACAGCAGGCCCAGGCTCGTGAGCATGCGCAGTGCCTTCCACGGCCCCAGTCCACTGGTGCGCAGGATGGTGTATTCCGAACTTTGGGCCAGGCGGGCCATGACAAAAATGGTGCCGATCAGCACGGCAATCGGCAGCAGCTCGTACAGGTGGCTGGGCAACAGCAAGGCCACGTAGGCCAGGGCATGCGTCACCTGGTAGCCATCAGCACCGTTCTTGCCAACGTTGGGCAGCTCGTCCACAAAATCAAAGAAGAAGAACAGCGCCAGGAATCCCAGCGCCACAAACAGCACCGAGGCCAGCACCTCGGTGTAGATCAGCCGGCGCAGGGTTTTCAAGGCGGGTTGCCCCCCGACACCTTGGGCCGGCGGCGCCTGAGCAGGACGCGCCAGGTCCAGTTGTTGTGCTGTTTACCCAGCCACAGCAGTCCCATGACCATGACGCCACCGTGCAGCGCCACCAGAAAGCCGGAAAAACTGGCCCGTCCTGATCCGATCCAGCTCTGGCCCAGGTTCAGCAGGTTGTAATAGACCACGAAAGCGAACAGCGCAAATACCAGGTTGCCGCTGCGCCCGGCACGCGGGTTGACGCTGGAGACGGTCACGGCGATCACCACGAAGTTCAGTGCCGCCAGTGCCAGGCCGATGCGCCAGGCCAGCTCGCCCAGGTGGATGCGGTTGGGCTCCAGCAGCAGCGCCAGCGTGGAGCGCGCCTTGGCCGGCGAGTCGCCGGTGTCACCCAGGTCGGCACCGCTCACACGGTTGCCGTACTCCTCGAATTCGCTGATCTTCAGCTCGGCGCCATTGCCGCTGGACTCCAGGCGCTGACCGTTGGAAAGCATCAGGTACTGGCTGTCGTTGATGATGTCGATGCGCCCGCTGCGCGCCGACGTCACGGTCTCGCGCCCGCGCTCGTTGGTGGAAATGAAGATGTTCCGTCCCGAGCGGTTGTCGGGCGTGTCCTTGTCCAGGAAGAACACCCGGCTGCCGCTGGCCGATTCCTGGAACTGCCCGGGCGTGACGCGCTCCAGGTCACCGCGCTTGCCGTAGCGTTCTCGCAGGTCCTGCGTCTGCTGGTTGGACCAGGGCCAGATGCCCAGGGCGAGAACCGCAATCACCACCAGGACCGGCCAGGCAAACCGGAACAGCGGGGGCAAAAAGCCCGACAGCCCGCGGCCGCTGGAAAACCAGATCACCATTTCACTGTCGCGGTACATGCGCGAGATGGTGCCCACGATGGCGATGAACAGGCTCAGGGTCAGGATGGGAGGCAGGTAACCCAGCACCGTGTAGCCCATGACCATCATGACTTCCGACGGGTTGACGCTGCCGCGGGAGGCCTGGCCCAGCGTGCGGATCAGCGTCATCGTCATCACGATCGTGACCAGCACCACCAGCGTCGCGCCGAAACTGCGGGCCAGCTCCTTGCGGAGGGAGGAATGGAATAACATCGGTCGGATTCTGCGCCGCATGGCGGCGCTGCACGCAACAAACACCGGATTATGGACTTCGAACTCAAGACCCTGGACCTGGACGGCGCATGCGCCGACAAATGTGATGCGCTGGTCGTGCTGCTGCCCGACGGGTTCAAGCCCGGGCGGGGCGCCCTGTCCCGGCTGGCTGCCGCTGCGCTGAAGGCGGGCGACCTGGAAACCAAGGCCGGCAAACAGCTGCAGCTGTACAAGCCCGATGGCGTGAGCGCCGCGCGTGTGCTGCTGGCCGGCTGCGGCGACGGTTCCGCCAGATCTGTCCGCACGGCCGTGCAGGGTGCCGTCGGTGCGCTCAAGGCGGGCGCCATCAAACGCCTGGCGCTGTGCTATGCCGGTGCCGCATCGGGCCCGGCCGTCCGCGCAACGGTGCTCGCCGTGGCGGACGCGAGCTACGTTTACACGACCACCAAGCCCAAGGCCGAAGCCCGCAAGCTGCGCCAGGTGTTGCTGGCCGTGGACGACGCGTCCGTGGTGCGGGAAGCTTTTGCGCATGGGGTGGCGGCAGTCAAGGGCATCGAAACCGCCAAGGAATGGGGCAACCGGCCGCCCAACCATGCGACCCCGACGCACCTGGCGGATGCAGCCAAGGCGTTGGCCCGGGCCCCGGGCATCAGTTGCGAGGTGTTGGGCCCCAAGGAGGTTGCCAAGCTCGGCATGGGTTCCTTCATGGCCGTGGCCCAGGGTTCAGCCGAGCCGCTTCGGTTCATCGTGTTGCGCTACAGCGGCGGCGCCCGCAGCGAGGCGCCGGTGGTGCTGGTGGGCAAGGGCATCACTTTCGACACTGGCGGCATTTCCATCAAGCCCGCGCCCGAGATGGACGAAATGAAATTCGACATGTGCGGCGCGGCCAGCGTGCTGGGCGTATTCAGTGCGTTGGCCCAACTGCGTCCGGCCGTGAACGTGGTGGGCCTGATCCCGAGTTGCGAGAACATGCCCGACGGTCGTGCCGTCAAGCCGGGCGATGTGGTCACCAGCATGAGCGGGCAGACCATCGAGATCCTGAACACCGACGCAGAAGGACGGTTGATCCTGTGCGACGCACTGACCTACGCCGAGCGATTCAAGCCGCGCGCCGTGGTGGACATCGCCACATTGACCGGTGCCTGCGTGATTGCGCTCGGCGCGGTCCGCAGCGGCCTTTTTGCGTCAGACGACGCGCTGGCCGGGGCCTTGCTGGCTGCGGGTGAGCAGGCGATGGATCCTTGCTGGCGCATGCCGCTGGATGACGAGTATGGCGACGGGCTCAAGTCGAACTTTGCCGACATGGGTAACGTGGCCGGTCGCGCAGGTGGCGCCATCACGGCGGCCAAGTTCCTGCAGAAGTTCACCGCCAGGATGCCCTGGGCGCACCTGGACATTGCCGGCACGGCCTGGAAGAGCGGGGCGGCCAAAGGCGCCACAGGTCGTCCGGTGGCGCTTTTGCTGGACTACATAGCGGGTCAGGCCACCAAGGCCAGGCCCGTACGGGCCGCGCGCAAGCAGAAGCAGAAATAGCTTTGTCCGCACATGACGGAAGTCGCCTTTCATTTCAATGCACCGGACCGGCTGACCTATGCCTGCCGCCTGCTGCGAAAGGCAGTCGCCAGCGGTGCGAAGGTCGTCGTCACGGGCGAGGGCGGGTTGCTGCGCGAACTGGATGTCAGCCTGTGGACATTTTCGCCACTTGAGTTCGTGCCCCACTGCCACAGCACGGCCGAGCCGGCGGTGCTCGAAACTTCACCTGTGGTGCTGGCCGAGGCGGTCCGCGACACGCCGCACCAGCAGGTGCTGGTCAATCTGGGGGGGCCGGTACCCGAGGGGTTTGAACGGTTCGAACGACTGATCGAAGTGGTGACGACTGACGAGGGCGACCGCCAGGAGGCCCGCAGGCGCTGGAAGCACTATGCCGACCGTGGTTATGCCATTACCCGTCACGACCTGGCGCTCAAGGAGCAGGCCTGATGGCAGGCTCACCGCGCACGCCCCCGCGATACGTGCCCACCCTGACCGAAGTGGTGCAGCCCCCCGTTGCGCCCGAAGACGGTGCACAGGATTCCCTGGCGCAGTTGCAGGAACAGGTCATCCACCGGGTCATGCAGCGGGTGGACCTGTCGCTTGAGCGACGCCTGCGTGAAGCGATCGCCACCCTGGTGATGGAACAGACCCGAAACCTCGGCCCGTTGTTGCGCGAGGAGATCGAACTGGTTGTACGCCAGTCCGTTTCTGACG
>CAZUJD010000017.1:0-19529 GCA_964620025.1 uncultured Ramlibacter sp.
CTACCACCTGGCCACGCCGGCACTGGCTGCGCTGGCGCGCACCGAGTCCATCTACAAGGCCGAAAAGTTCTCGGACCATGCACCGATCACGATCGGCTATGACCTGAGTGTCTGACGGCCTTGCGCCGGGCCGTTGACTTGGCTCTAATGGCGTGAATGAGTCGCAAGGTCACTGAAATCAAGGTCTGGCTGGGGAGGATTCTCCTCGCCTGCATCGTGCCCATGCTGGTCTTGGGCGTGGCCCTGGCGTACTGGACCTATCGCACCGAACTGGTGCGGGAAAAGGAGCGAACCGTCACCACGGCGCGTGCTCTGGCCGCGACGCTGCAGGACCGCATCGAAGCGGGCACGCGTGCGTTGGCAACGCTGTCGGCGTCGGGTGCACTGGAACGACGCGATCTGGACGCTTTCCGGCTGGAGGCTGAAGCGGTGCGGCGCACCGAAGGGGCCCAGAACCTGCTGGTGGTGGGCGACGACGGAATGCAGGTGCTGAATCTGCGTGTCGGCGCCACAGTAAAACTGCCGGCGGCCTCGCCAGCGCATGCCAGGACGGCGCGGCTTGCTCAAAAACCGGAGGTGCATGACCTGTTCAAGGGCGTGGTGACCGGTACGATGTTGGTGAGCATCGGCTACCCGGTGACATCGGGCGGGCGCCGTTACGCGCTGATGCTGGTCCTGGACCTGAACGATCTGCGCCATATCCTGCTGCGCCAGCGCATGCCGCCGGCTTGGACGGCGGCAATCCTTGACGGCAACGGGGTAATCATGGCGCACACGCGTGACCATGAGAAGCGCATCGGCACCAGCGCACCCTCTGCTCTCGCGCAGCGCACCCGCGCGGCGGAGGAGGACGTGATGAACTTGACATCGACGAACGGAACCGAGCAGTTTGTCGGTTTCAGCCGCATTACCGGGACGCTGTGGTCGGTGGTGATCGGCGTGCCCATCGCCGAACTGCAGGCGGATATGAAAAGGCAACTGTTGATTTCCAGCGTGCTGGTGATCGTCGTGAGCGCGCTGGCTGCGCTGATGGCCTGGCGTTTGGGCAGCCGCCTTTCGCGCGATATTGAAGCTCTGGGCGAACAGGCGCCGCTGCTGTTGTCCGGTCAGGGCGATGCGTCGGCTGTCACTTCGTTTCAGTACCCCGAACTGAACGAACTGTCTGCGAAGCTGCATGTTGCCGGCCGGCGTTTGCACGAAGCCCACGAGCGACAGGAGGCGACCGATGCGCGGCTGCGCGGTATCGTGCAGACGTCGATGGATGCCATCGTGTCGGTGGACGGCAATCAGCGCATCGTGGTGTTCAACCTCGCTGCACAGACCTTGTTTGGCTATACACCTGACGAGGTCCTGGGCCAGCCTTTGTCGCTGCTGCTGCCGCAGGCGGCACGCACGGGCCACGAGCGCGACGTGCAGGCCTTTATAGCGACCCCGCGCCCTGGTCGGCCCATGGCACTGGGTCGAACGGTGCGAGCCCTCCGCAAAGACGGTGTGGAGGTGCCGGTAGAGGCGACGCTGTCCGTCTGGGAGGGCGGCTTTGACCAGATGTGGACGGCGACGCTGCGTGACGTGAGCGAACGGGAGCGCACCCGGGAAGATCTTCTTCGCAGCAACCTGGATCTGCAGCAGTTCGCTTTCGTGGCGTCGCACGACCTGCGCTCACCGCTCCGGTCGGTGAGCGGCTTTCTGGACATGCTGGAAAAACGCCATGGCCAGGCCCTGGGCGAAGGCGGACGCGCACTGCTCAAGCGCGCTGTCGATGCGGTCGACCGGCTGGACCAGACGACCGAGGCGCTGCTCACTTACGCAAGACTGGATTCGGAAACCCGGGTGATGGGGTCTGTCGATCTGGGTGAGACAACGCGGGCGGTGGTCGAGGCGCTGGATGCTTCCATCAAGGAGGCCGGGGCCATGGTGGAAATCGGGGAGCTGCCCCAGGTCTGGGGCTATCCCAACAAGCTGTCGCAGCTGCTGCAGAACCTGATCGGCAACTCACTGAAGTATCGCCTGCCCGACAAGGCACCGCATGTGCGCGTCAGCGCCAGGCGTGGTGACGGCGAGTGGTGGGTCACGGTCGAGGACAACGGGATCGGTATGGAAAAGATCCATCTGGAGCGCATCTTCGAGATCTTCAAGCGCCTGCACACGCGCGACGAATACCCGGGCAGCGGTATCGGGCTGGCCATCTGCCGCCGTATCGTGACCCAGCATGGTGGACGTATCTGGGCCGAAAGTGAACCTGGGCAAGGCAGCCGGTTCACGTTTACCATTGCGGACCAGACGAGGGGAGCCTGAGCATGACCAATTCACGACCTTCACATCCCGCCACAGTGCTGATTGTGGAGGACGACCCGGACCATGCCTTTTTGATCCGCGAATCCTTCCAGGAAGCGCGGGTGGAGGTGGACTGGCACCATGTGCAGACAGGTGACCGTGCCATGGCCTTTTTGCGCCGTGAGCCACCGTTTGAGCAGGCCCCCCGGCCTGACCTGATCCTGCTGGACCTGCACATGCCGCGCATGAGCGGGCACGAGGTGATGGAGGCCATCTCCCGGGACGACAGCCTCAAGTTGATCCCGGTGGTGGTGATGACCACTTCCAGCTCACCCGAGGACATCAAGCAGCTTTATGCGCTGGGTTGCAAGTCCTACGTCAACAAACCGGTGGACTTCGGCTCATTCACCGAAGCGGCCCGCCTGATTGCTGATTACTGGCTGGTGCTGGTCGTGCGGCCCCCCAATGACGCCTGAGCGCCTGCAGGGCGCGGGTGCGCGAGACCAACCCGGCGGCTGACCGTTCCGGCCGAAACCTTGCCACGCGTCAGACAACGAAGTGCGGTTCAGGCTGCCGCCTGGCCTTGCAGCCGCCGGCGTCTGGCAAAACGCACCACGGTCACACCCGTGCGTGCCTGGCGCACCGACGGCATGACCAGCACGCAGTCGTCATAGGGCGTCGCCACCGGTTCGCCGTCGTTGTCACCGATCACCGTGCCGGCAAGCGGAATCACTTCCAGCCCCTTGAAAGGCTGCACGAAGCGGAAGTTTGCGCTTCTGGCAACGACCGGTCCTGTCACGTCCAGCGCCCACTGCTGGGGTGCATCAGTCAGGCGCCAGCCGGTGAGCTGCGTCGCCAGCGTGCCGGTGTCCGCCGCGCCGCTGGCCAGCAGAAAGCGCAGGCACTGGTCACGGGCAACGTCGCGGCTGGCCGGATCGCCATGAAAGCCGCATTCGATCAGCAGGGACCGCGTCTGGGGCGCCTGCGCGTCGTCCTGCCCGAACCGGCCGAAGTCGCGCATGCGCACACCGTCCTTGTGGCCCGCATCCACCACGATGTGGACCGGGTTGCCCAGGGTCGCCGCCAGCTGCTGGTTGCGCGGGTGTATGCCCGTGAGCAGCAGCGGCTGGCCGGGCTCGTGCATGGAGTGCAGGTCCAGCAGCCAGTCGGCCTGCTCGACAAAGGGTTTGAGCGCCAGCGCCCGGCGCCGCTCCTGTGTGCGTGGATCGGCCAGGCGTTCAGGCGACCATTGGCGGTTCATGTCTTCGTCCACAAAGCGCGAAGCGTCATGGTCGGCAGCGTTGAACCGGTCAAAGGCGGCCAGGTTGACGAAGGCCAGGGTGAGCGTGCCGCGGGCCGGGCGCACGCCGGCCTCCAGCAGGCCCTTGAGCGCCCAGGCACCACACAGCTCGTTGCCGTGCACCAGCGCACTGATCATCACGTGGCGGCCGGGTGTTCCCGCCTGGAACTGCCAGACCCCTTCGGTGCCGGTATTGCCCGCGCGCCAGGCGCTGATGTCGGGTACGGGCAGTTCAAATTTCAACGTATCGGTCATTCGCGGATCTTGGCAAAGTCGACGATCTTCTGGTATTTGGCGGTTTCGTCGGCAAGGAACTTCGGCATGTCCACGTTCAGCGGTGCAATGGTGGAGCCCGCGTCTTCCAGCTTCTTGCGGAACTCGGGTGTCTGCAGCGAATCGGCCAGGGCCTTCTTCAGTTTGGCCACGACAGGCTCGGGCAGCCTGGCCGGCCCCATGAGTGCAAACCAGGAGCTGATGTCGGTGTTTTTCAGTGCCGGGTGCTCGGCCAGCGCCGGAATGTCGGGCGTGACGTGCGAGCGCTTTTTCTCGGTGGTGCCCAGTGCCACCACCTTGCCGCTGCGGATGTGCGGCAGGCCGCTGGACAGCACGAAAACACCGTATTCCAGATTGTTGCCCACCAGATCGGAGGCCAGCGGCGCGACACCGCGGTAGGGAATGTGCGTCATGAACAGGCCGCCCTGCTCTTTGACCATCTCGCCGGCCAGGTGCAGTGCGGTTCCGACCCCGGAGCTGCCGTAGCTGAATTTGCCCGGATTCGACTTGACCTGCCGGAGGAACTCTTCGGTGGTCTTCACCCCCGCGCGAGGTGCGGCAACCAGCACCATCGGTTGCGATGCCACCAGGCCGATGGGCGTGAAGTCCTGCCAGCGGTAGCGCACGGCTGTCGACACCAGCCGGTTGATGGCGATCTCGTTGTTCGCGCCAACCAGCAGCGTGTAGCCATCGGGCGCTGCATTGATCACTTTCTGCGCGCCGATGGCACCACCCGCACCTCCAATGTTTTCCACGACCACGGTGGCGTTGAGCTTGCGTGCCAGCTCGGCGGCGACGACCCGTCCCGTCAGGTCGGTGCTGCCGCCCGGCGGATAGCCCACCACGATCGTGATCGGCTTGTCGGGGTAGGTGGCCGCGTTTTGAGCCACAGCCTGCGGTACCGCGTTCGCCAGGACGAACGCACCGGTCAGCAGGGCCAGCAGGTTTTTGTGCATGGAGGATCTCCTCGGGGGTTGAATTGATGCGATTGTGGCGGGCGCTGGCCGGGAGGGCAGTGCCATCAGGGCACTTTATTGTGCCGTTACGGCACAAGGAAAGTCACAGATCCGGGGTGGCCTGCCAGAGCGCCTCGGTGGCCGCGCCCAGGCGGCGGCGCACACGCACCAGCCGCACCTCGAACGGAATTTCCATGCGCCGGTCCCACACCGGCGCCAGCAGGCCCTCACGGCAGGCACCGGCCGCCAGCGACCACGGCAGCCAGCACATGCCCATGCCCTTGATGGCGTATTCGATCAGTGCGTCAGCCGAATCGGCCTCGATCACCAGTTGCAGGGGCACCGGCGGACTTTGGCGTACCAGGTGGTCGGCGACCAGCTGTCCCAGCGCAAGGGATGATGCATACCCCAGGTAGCGCTGCGGCTCGTCCACTGGCGGTGCACGCCCCCTGCGCGGCTGCGGAGCCGGTTTGGCCACGGGAACGAGTCGGTCACGCGCCAGAGTCTTCTGCACCAGGTGACGGCCGGACGGCCGGTGCGCGATGGAGCGGTGGTGGTAGGCAAACAGCAGGTCCACCTCGCCCGCTTCCAGCCAGGCCAGGGTGTCGGCCAGACCGCCGGTTCGCACTTGCACGCGGGCGGCGGCGGGGCTGGCGCGCGTGGTGGCCAGCCAGTCGGCCACCAGGGTGCGGGCCAGCGTGCGGCCGGCGGCCAGCACCACAATGCGCTCGCGGTCGGCACCCTGGCGCAGTTCAGCGCGGAGGTCTGTCAGGCCCTGAAGCGCCTGTCCGCCCTGCTCGGCCAGGCGCTGGCCGGCGGCGGTCAGTCGGACCGGGCGGGCACTGCGATCCAGCAGCGCGACGCCGGCCCAGGCTTCCAGTGCCTGCAGCCGCCGCCCGAAAGCCGGGTGCGTCACGTGCCGCAGCGCCGCTGCGCGGACCAGGCTGCCTGTGCGGGCAACGGCCTGAAGGTCTTCCAGCCAGCGCAGGTCCACGCGCGGCCTACCAGTCCACCAGGCTCAGCCCCACACTGAACACCGTCCGGCGGCGGTTGTAGTCCAGCAGGCTGTCGCCATAGCCATTGAAAAGCTGCAGGTGCAGCCGCAGGTCGTTGACGGGACCGTTGGCAGCGCCCTGGCCCAGGGTGCGCAGCCATTCCAGCCGCGCCGACCCGTTGCCGGCTGCGCTGAGCGAATGGCGCAGCGTGGCGCCCAGCGTGTTGCGCTTGTCCACATCCCAGTAGCCCGACACCTCGGCGCGGCCGATGAAGTCGCTGATGCCCGGGTTGTCGTCGCTGCCGCCTTCGGGCAGCCGCTTCCAGATGCGCGCCTGGACGCGGGCGACGTGGTCCTTTTCGATGCCGGCCATCAGGTAAACCCGGTTCCAGCTGCGCGACAGCGGCAGCGCCTGTCCGTTGGACTGGTGAACCACGCCCAGGCCGGTGTAGCGCATGCGCCAGCCCGAGGGCAGTGCCAGGTCGGTGGGGTAGGCGTAGATCACTTCCGGCTCATGGTCGGTACTGCGAAACGGCCGCGAGATGCCGCCGCTGAACAGCTGCCAGTACGACTGCTGTGTGTAGCCAAACCACAGCGAGTCCTTCAGCGTCGGGTGGCCGCCGGTCAGGATGCCCTGGGCCAGCTTGGTCCGCACCGACAGCTGGATGCGGGTTTCCGTCTTGCGGTAGGCGGTTTCGGCCAGGGCGCTGTTGGCCGGGTTGCCCGAGGTGGGCAGGGTGTTCACGCTGGAGGCCGAAATCATGGACACGCTGATCGGCCGGTAGCCGCGGATGCCGAAAGTGCCGCAGTCGCTGCCGGATTCCAGCTCCCAGAAGCGCGACAGGTTGGAGTACTGGGGGTCGTGGCAGCCCTTTTCCGAGGTGATGGAAATGACGCGCGTGGCCGGTATCAGCGGCTGCACTGCCGGCACGGCATCGGTTGCCGGGTTGCTGGACGCTGACGCCGCTGTGTCGGTACGCCCGGCCGCCACGGGCTGCTGCGGCTGTTGCTTGGCCCACTGGTCAAAGCACGCCAGGCGTGCGCCGCTGTCCGCGGTGGCCATGCAGGCCTGCCAGCCGCCTTCGCCGGGCGTCGGGGGGACGGTCTGGCCCAACGCCGGCATGGCGACAGCCAGCGCCGCTACTGCCAGCCCGGCAGCTTGCGCAGCACAAAACTGCGTTCGGTGTTGTCTTTGGAGCGTCGCCATGTGCCGGTGAATTCCTTGCCGCAAGAGGTGACGACGACGTTACCAGACCAGGTGGCGCTGATCTGTAGGCCGTCGTCTGATTCATCCAGCGCCAGAACGCCGTCATCCACGTCGCCGGCCAGCAGTGACTGCACGCTGTCGCGGTTGATGGCGCCGCGCACGCTTTCTGTGCGCTCGGGATGCTTTTCAAACAGCACGGTGGCGGTGGTGGCGGCGCTGCCGCTGCCGTCAAAGCTCACGCGCCACAGGCCCCACAGGTGGGCGGGGGTCAGTTCGGCGGCGGCGGGGCAGGCTGCCGCCCCCGTGCCGGCACAGGCAGCCAGTACCACAATCAGCAGTGTGCGTTTCATGGTGCGCCGGTGGCTGCGGCAGCAGCAGTGTCGAGTGCCTTCCTGGCGAATTCGGCGCGTAGCGCCTTGAGCTTTTCGCGCGGGTCTTCCCGGGCCGTGGTCTTGTCCAGCGCCATCTCGGCAATGAAGCGGCTGGGCTGGGCGGCGATCATCTCGCGGCCTTTCTTTCGTCGCTTGGTCCAGCTGACAGCCAGGCTGCGCTGGGCGCGGGTGATGCCCACGTACATCAGCCGGCGCTCTTCCTGCAGGCGCTGCAGGATGCCTTCGGACATGGGGCCGTCAGCGCGTCCGGTGGGGTTGTCGTCGTCCCCGAGCTTGAAGGGCAGCATGCCCTCGGTCACGCCCACCAGCATCACGTGCGGCCATTCCAGCCCTTTGGCGGCGTGCAGGGTGGACAGCGTCACCACGTCCTGATCCTGCTCGCGTTCGCTGATGGTGGACAGCAGGGCAATGGTCTGCGCGACTTCCAGCAGGCTTTTCCTTTCGGATTCCAGGGTGACACCGGCCGTGTCGTCAATGGTGCCGCCGCAGCGCTGGCTCATCCAGTCGCAGAAGTCGAGCACGTTGGTCCAGCGCGCGGCGGCCAGTTTTTCGCTGTCCTCGCCGTCGTACAGGTGCTTTTCGTAGTCGATTTCCCTGAGCCAGTCCATCATGAAGGCGCGGGCGTCTTCGGCGCCCGTGGTCTGGCGCGCGCGATATTCCAGGTCGTTCACATAGCGGCCGAACTCATGCAGGCTGCCCACGGCCTTGGCCGGCAGCACCGATCCCAGGGATGAGGAAAACAGGGCCTCAAACAGGCTGACCTTGTACTTGCTGGCAAAGGTGCCCAGGTTCTGCAGCGTGGTGTGGCCGATGCCGCGCTTGGGTGTGGTGATGGCGCGCAGGAACGCCGGGTCGTCGTCGTTGTTGACCCACAGGCGGAACCAGGCGCACAGGTCCTTGATCTCCGCCCTGTCAAAAAAGCTCTGGCCGCCCGAGACCTTGTAGGGAATGGCCGCCTTGCGCAGTGCCTGCTCCAGCACGCGGGCCTGGTGATTGGCGCGGTACAGCACGGCAAAGCTGCGCCATTCCTGGGCAGCGCCGTTGGCGCGGATCGACTGGATGCGCGCCACGGTGCGCTCGGCCTCGTGCTCTTCGTTGTCGGCGTCCACCACGCGTACCGGTTCGCCCTCGCCCAGCTCGGAGAAAAGCGTTTTGGGAAACAGTTTGGGGTTGGGCCCGATCACATTGTTGGCCGCCCGCAGGATGGCGCTGGTGCTGCGGTAGTTCTGCTCCAGCTTGATGACCTTGAGCTGGGGGAAGTCGATCGGCAGCTTCTTCAGGTTGTCCAGCGTGGCGCCGCGCCAGCCGTAGATGCTCTGGTCGTCGTCGCCCACGGCAGTAAAGCGCCCGCGTTCGCCCACCAGCAGTTTGAGTACTTCGTATTGCGTGGCGTTGGTGTCCTGGTATTCATCGACCAGCACATGGCCCAGCTGGGCCTGCCATTTTTCGCGCACTTGCGCGTGGTCCTTCAGCAGCTTCAACGGCAGGCCGATCAGGTCGTCAAAGTCCACGCTCTGGTAGGCGGCCAGCCGCTCCTCATAGCGGCCCATGATGCGGGCGGTGACTCGCTCGTTGTCATCCCTGGCCTGGGCTTCGGCCTGGGCCGCGTTCAGGCCCATGTTCTTCCACAGGCTGATGGCCCACTGCCACTGGCGTGCCGTGGCCGCGTCGGTGGTGCCGCCGGCGTCTTTCAGGATGCTGGTGACGTCGTCACTGTCCAGGATGCTGAACTGGGGCTTGAGGCCCAGGACTGCACCGTCCTCGCGCATCATTCGCACGCCCAGCGCATGAAAGGTGCAGATCAGCACCCGCTTGGCGTCGCGGCCGATCAGGCTCTTGGCCCGCTCGCGCATTTCGGCCGCAGCCTTGTTGGTGAAGGTGATGGCTGCGATCTGCTGGGGTTGCAGACCTGCGCTGATCAGGCGGCCGATCTTGTGGGTGATCACCCGTGTCTTGCCCGAACCTGCGCCGGCCAGCACCAGGCAGGGACCGTGCATGTAATTCACAGCTTCCTGTTGGGCAAGGTTCAGACCGGCGGACATGGCATTCGGGGGATGGGCACTGCGGGAGGAAGCGGCGAATCATACCGGGCGCCCCCGCCGGCCTGATGGCACGAAGCTTGCGCCAGCAGGGTCCGCTCATTGAAAGAGGTCCTTCCATGCGTGTCTCTCCCTTCTCCCGCCGTCAGCTCCTGGCCGCTGCGGCCCTGTGGCCCTGTGTGTCCGCGGTTCCGGCGGCGCGTGCCGCCACGTATCCGGTCAAGCCGGTCCGGCTGGTCATCCCGTTCCCGGCGGGTGGCGCCACGGACTATGCTGCGCGCGCGATCGGCCAGGCGCTGGCCGAGAAGTGGCAGCAGCCCGTGGTGTTCGAGAACCGTTCCGGTGCGGGCTCCACCATCGGCACCGAAGCGGGTGTCAAGAGCGCGCCGGATGGCTACACCCTGGTCATGGGCATTCCCGCGGGCATCACCATTGCGCCGCACATCTATCCCAAGCTGGGCTACAACCCGCTGACCGATCTGGTGCCGATTGCAGGCTTTGCCACTTCGCCGCTGGTGCTGGTGGTGCCCACGGATTCGCCCTACCGCAGCGTCAAGGAGGTGGTGGCGGCCGCCAGGGCGCAGCCGGGCAAGCTCAGCTATGCCTCCAACGGCAGCGGTTCGCTGCCGCACCTGACCGCCGAATGGTTCGTCTCTCAGGCCGGCATCAGCCTCACGCATGTGCCCTACCGCGGCAGTGCGCAGGCCCTGCCGGACCTGGTGGCGGGGCGCACCACCATGATGATGGACATCATCGTTTCCGCGCTCCCGCTGGTCGAGGGCGGCAAGCTGCGCGCACTGGCGGTCACCGGTGCCCAGCCCACCACGCGTCTGCCCGGCGTGCCCACCATCGCCGCCAGCGGTTATCCCGGCTTTGCCTCCGACCAGTGGTATGGCCTTTTTGCACCGGCCGGCACACCTCAGGCCATAGTGGACAAAATCAATGCCGATGTGCGCGCGGTGACCGAGGCCAGCACCCTGCGTGGCCAGATGTGGCAGCGCGGCGCTGAAATCCAGTACGCCAGCAGTCAGCCCTTTGCCCGTGCCGTGCAGGGTGACTGGCAGCGCTGGCAGCAGGTGGCCAAGGCGACTGGCGCGCGCGCGGAATAGCGGATCCAGCCGGGGCCGCGCGGGCGGGTGGCCCAGTCAGGCTGCTGAAACCTCCCGGGGAGGGTGAGGACGGACAATATGCCCCATGCTGTCCGTGCTGCTTGTCACCTTCCCGTTCTTCGCGCTGGTCCTGTGCGGCTATATGGCGGCGCGCCGGCGCATGCTGCCACTGGAGGCGATTCCCGGCCTGAACACTTTCGTGCTGTATTTCGCGCTGCCGTGCATGCTGTACCGCTTTGGTGCCAGCACACCGGTGGCCCAGCTGCTGGATCCGGTGGCCGTGGCGGTGTACCTGCCGTGCGCCCTGCTGATGGTGGCTGCCGTGGTGCGTTTCAGCCTGAATGCGCGGGTGCGCTGGAACGACGCCTCGTTTGGCGCCCTGGTGGCGGCCTTTCCCAACACCGGTTTCATGGGCGTGCCGCTGCTGGTGGCCCTGCTGGGCGCTGCAGCTGCCGGCCCGGCCATCCTCACCATCCTGCTGGACCTGGTGATCACCACGTCGCTGTGCATTGCGCTGTCGCGGCTGGACGGCGCTGACGAGCACGGCGCCGCCAAGGCGGCGCGCAATGCGCTCAAGGGCGTGGCCACCAACCCCATGCCCTGGGCGATCCTGGCAGGTGCTCTGGCTTCCTGGCTGCAACTGGAGCCCATCAAGCCAGTGATGCAGACCATCGGCCTGCTGGCCGATGCAGCGTCGCCGGTGGCGCTGTTCACCATTGGTGCGGTGCTGGCACGCTCGCAGATCGTGGCGCAGCGTGAAGCCCATGGACCCATGCCGGCGCGCGACTACCTGCCGGTGGTGCTGGCCAAGCTCATCGCGCATCCGCTGCTGGTCTGGGGCGTGGGCACGGCTGCCGTGGCCGTCGGCCTGCCGCTGGACGGCTTTGCGCTGACCGTGATGGTGCTGGTGGCCGCGCTGCCGAGTGCCAGCAACGTCTCGCTGCTGGCTGAGCGCTTTGGCGCGGATACCGGGCGCATCGCCCGCATCATCCTGCTGACCACGGCGGCGGCGTTCCTGACGTTCTCCGGCGCCGTGGCGCTGTTGCGCTGACTCACCCGCCGTCTGGCTGCATTCATTGACAGCGCCTGCGGCTGCCGAAAAAATGCGGGGCAAACCAGATGGAGTGGGGTATGGGAAAAAAAGGACCACTGTCGATGGTGAGCCCGGACGAGTTCCGCAAGCGCACCAGTCTCACATTCAGTTCACGCAGCGGCACCACGCTGGAGGTTGACGCCGCCTATGACGAGTACTACGGCCTGCGTTCGGAAGCCAATGGCGACAAGCTGCATGCCGCATTGACCCGGTACCTGAAGGCCCACTCTGGCTACTGGGCCAATTGCGAACGCGACAAGGTCAGTGGCGGCCTGCTGGAATGGTTGTGGAAATTCACGGCACCGCGGGAGAGGGCGCCCGTTGTGCCCGGCAGCGACGCGGACTACGACCAGCGCGCCCAGAAGCGCATCAATGAATATGAAATACCGCATTCGCGCTTCGGCGTGCTGTATCTGCTCGGCAACATCGACATCGACCTGAACATCCTCCAGCTCAGTGTGGAAGGCGTCAGCGCAGTCGGGGGTGCCATTGGCTCGGGCTTTTCAACCGACACCAGCAAACTGGGTGACATCAAGTCGTCCAAGTCTGCCTTCACCGTGCCTTCGTCGTCCATCCATGTTCCCAAGGTCATGACCGTCAACCTGCCAGAGGTGAAGGTGACGGCCCAGCAGATCACCTCGATCGGGCAGCTGGCCACCAGCGTGGGAGGCAAGAAGCTCGTCGAGAAGTACGGCCATGGCGGCAACCTGTCGGTGACGGGCAAGAACACGCTCATGAGCGATACGAAATCCGTATCCGCCCTGATGCCGCCGCCACCGCCGCCCAAACCCGAAAACTTTCCCTGCACGCTGGCGGCACTGCAACTGGCTGCGGACCGCATTCCCGATGCCTACCAGCACAACCGCTTCTATGGCGTTGCCGCGGGCGTGGGCGCGGCGATTGTCTCGCCCGTGGTGCTGGCCGGCACGCTGGTGGCGGATGCCGGGGTCAATCTGGCCCGGGCCGGTCAGGCGTTGTGGGAAAAGATCAAGGGCCTGCTCATCCAGTTCAAGGACTGGGTGATGTCCAAGATCGTCATCTCCACCAACTGGGCCACGCTGGGAACCATCGTCAAGGGCGCTTTGAAGTTCCTGCTGGAGGAGCTGATGAAGCAGGCGGCGCCCTTTGTGGGTGCCGCCATGGAAATCGGCACAGGCATCGCCAGGACGTTTGAGGCCGCCAAGGCTCGGCTGGGCGCCTACCTGGACCGCAAGAAAATCCGGATCGTGCCCGGCCATCCTGAAGAACTCGCCAACTGCATCGAAGGCTGCATGACGCAGGGGATTTTCCTGGGCCTGGCGGACATCCTCAAGGGTGTGGCCAAAACCGCCATTGCCGCCACCCTGCCAGGGCTGGGCAGCCTGGTGGCTGCTGTGCTGACCGGCGTGGAATGGTTGATCAAACTGATTTATCGTGTGGCGGAAATCCTGCGTGTGAAGGATTTCCTGGCGCTGGCCCGGCAGAAATGGGAGGCCGAGAAGGCCCGGGCCAAGAGCGTCAGCACCGATACGCTGATTGAAAAGGGACGCCGCACGGAAACCGTCAATTTGCGCAGTGTGCAGACCGGACAGGTGTCCAGATCGGTCTCGTTGACCATGGGCACCCAGAAAGTGGAAGTCACGGTCGACAAGCCCACGGGGATCTTCGAGCCCAACATGTCGCCAGGCAGCTTCATCACGGATACGGCAGCGTTCACCGAGTTTTACCGCAAGGGCTGCGACGCCAGCCCGATGATTGCCATGCTCACGCTCAACACAGGCATATGCGGCAGCCTCATGACGATGGCGCGCATGTTTGACGATACCGGCGAGATGATCAAGGTCGGCGCGCACGGGTCCAAGACCAAAGAGCAGTTCGATATTGCCGGGCAGTACTTCCGGCGGCTCAAGGAGTTCGGCGCCAAGTACCTCAAGAACTCGGGCTTCCGGTTCAGCCCGCGCGATGCCACCAACAAATACATGGAAGGCCTGCTGATGCATGCCGTGGAGCATCACAACCCCAAGGCTGCGACCGGCAAGGCCGTCATGGCCGTGCTCAGCGCCTGAGCGGCCTCAGGCGATTACGGCCTGCGCGCTTGCCTGTGGCGCGGGGGCGCCCAGGCCAATGCGGTCCAGCGCAGCGGCCAGTTGGGCCACGGTGCGGTCCACGTTGTGCCATTTTTCCAGCCCGAACAGGCCGACGCGGAAGGTCTTGAAGTCCGCGCCCTCGTCGCACTGCAGCGGTACGCCGGCGGCGGTCTGCAGTCCTTCGGCCAGGAATTTCCTGCTGGACTGGATGTCCGGGTCGGTGGTGTAGCTCACCACGACGCCAGGCGCCTTGAAGCCCTCGGCGGCCACACTGGGAATGCCGCGGCTTTCAAACAGGGTGCGCACCTTGCGGCCCAGGTCGATCTGTTCGCTGCGAACCTTGTCAAAACCGTAGGCGCGAGTTTCCACCATCACATCCCGCAGCCGCGTGAGCGCGTCGGTCGGCATGGTGGCGTGGTACGCATGACCGCCGCCTTCATAGGTTTCCATGATCTGCAGCCACTTTTTCAGATCGCAGGCAAAGCTGGTGCTGGTGGTGCCGTCGATGGCGACGCGGGCCCGTTCGCTGAGCATCACCATGGCGCAGCACGGCGAGCTGCTCCAGCCCTTTTGTGGCGCCGACACCAGCACGTCCACACCTGTGGCCTGCATGTCCACCCACATCGCACCCGAGGCAATGCAGTCCAGAACGAACAGCCCGCCCACCTCGTGCACGGCGTCCGCCACGGCACGCAGGTAGTCATCGGGCAGGATCATGCCGGCGGCGGTTTCCACGTGCGGGGCGAAGACCACGGCCGGCTTCTCGGCACGAATCGCGGCCTGCACCTGCGCAATGGGGGCTGGAGTCCAGGGGGCCTGCGCGCCGGGGCCGGTGGGGCGGGCCTTGAGCACGGTGTGCGACGCGGGAATGGCGCCCATGTCGAAAATTTGCGTCCAGCGGTAGCTGAACCAGCCGTTGCGGATGACCATGACATGCTTGCCACCGGCGAACTGGCGCGCGACCGATTCCATGCCGAAGGTGCCGCTGCCCGGCACCAGCACAGCGGACTTCGCGTGGTAGACCTCCTTGAGGATGCCCGAGATGTCCTTCATCACGCCCTGGAAGCTGCGCGACATGTGGTTGAGGGCGCGGTCTGTGTAGACCACCGAAAATTCAAGCAGGCCGTCGGGGTCGACGTGGGGCAAGAGTCCGGGCATGGTTGTCTCCCGTATTGGGGCTGAATAGGGCCGACGAGCTTAGCACGCGGACTTCAACCCTGCAGGGGCGCCGGGTGTCACCAGGTGTCGATGGCCGGGCCCGCGGCCGGTGGGGCGATGCGGCTTGACGCCAGCCCGTGCGCCAGCCAGCCGCGCGTGGCGGCCGGGTCGATCACCGCATCGATTTCCAGTGTGGCGGCCATGTTCAGGGCCTGGCCGGCTTCATACTGCCGGGCCACCAGCTGCTGGTACAGCGCTTCGCGGCCGGCACCCTCGGGCGCGGCCTCCAGCTCCTTGCGGTAACCCAGGCGCACGGCACCTTCCAGGCCCATCGCGCCGAATTCGCCGGTGGGCCAGGCCACGGTGAAGCTGGGCGAATGAAAGCCGCCGGCGCACATGGCCATGGCGCCCAGTCCGTAGCCCTTGCGCAGCACCACGCTGAAAAACGGCACGCGCAGGTGGGCTGCGGCAATGAACATGCGGCTGACGTGGCGCACCTGCGCCTGTTGCTCGGTGTCGGGCCCGACCATGAAACCGGGCGTGTCCACCAGGCTGACCAGCGGCAGGCCGTGGGCATTGCACAACTGCATGAAGCGCGCGGCCTTGTCGGCGGCGTCGGCGTCGATCGCGCCGCCCAGGTGCGCCGGGTTGTTGGCCAGCAGGCCCACGGGGCGGCCCTCGATGCGGGCCAGCGCGGTGTGGATGCCCCGGCCGAAGCCTGTTCGCAACTCCAGCAGCGAGCCGGCGTCCACCAGGCCCGTCATGGCCGCGCGCGAGTCATATACGCGCAGGCGGTTCTCGGGCACCACATCGCGCAGTGCCATGGGCTCTGGTGCTGTAAAGGGGGTGATCCTGCCCTGGAAGAAGCCCAGGTAGTGCCGCGCCGCCGCGACAGCCTGGGCCTCATCGTCCACCAGCACATCAATCACGCCGTTGCCGTGCTGCACGGCATGCGGGCCGATCTGCTCAGGCCTGAAGACGCCCAGTCCGCCGCCTTCCACCATGGCGGGGCCGCCCATGCCGATGTTGCTGCCGCGCGTGGCAATGATCACGTCGCAGCAGCCCAGCAGCGCGGCATTGCCGGCAAAACAGCGGCCTGCGGCGATACCCACCACGGGGACCTGGCCGTTCAGCCGGGCAAAGCTGGCAAAGGTGCTCACATGCAGGCCGGCAACGATGGGCATGTCGGTGTCGCCCGGGCGGCCACCGCCGCCTTCGGCGAACAGGACCACCGGCAGTTTGTGCGCCAGTGCCAGGCCCAGCAGGCGGTCGGTCTTCTGGTGGTTGCGCATGCCCTGGGTGCCGGCCAGCACGGTGGCGTCGTATGCCATGACCGCCGCGCGGCTGCGCTCGGGGCCAAACAGCGCACCATTGATGCTGCCGATCCCCGTGACCATGCCGTCGGCCGGGGTGTTGCGCATCAGGTCGTCGGCGCTGCGGCGCGTGGCCTGCGCCGCCACGGCCAGCGCGCCGTATTCATTGAATGATCCTTCATCGCACAGGTCGGCAATGTTCTCGCGCGCTGTGCGCAGGCCCAGTGCATGGCGTTTGGTCACGGCGTCTGGACGGTTGGCGTCCAGCGTGTGGGCCTGGCGGTCGATCACGCGCTGCAGATCGGCGCGGATGCCGGTGGATGTGCCCTGCGCTGCTGCCTGCGGGGCCGCAACCGGGGCCTGAGCGGCTGCCGCACCGGTGGTGGCCAGCAGGTCGCCTTCATTCACGGCTTCGCCGGCTGTGTAGAACAGTTCGCGCACCACAACGGCGGTGCTGGCACGAACCTCGTGTTCCATCTTCATGGCTTCCAGCACCAGCAGCAGGTCGCCTGCATTGACCGTGTCGCCGGGACGCACGTGCCATTCAACAATCTGGGCTGTCAGGGGGGAGCGCAGTTCGGACATGGGCAGATTGTGGCGTGCAGGGCGGCGCGTGCGCCGTCATGGGCGCGACAATGGCGGCCATGTCATTGGCTCCCCTGATCGAACTCAACCGCGGCGGCACGCCCGAATCCCTGCATTTCGGCGCGGTCGCCGTGGTGGATGCACGCGGCGCCGTGCTGGCCGCGGTGGGCGACCCGCACCTGCGCGTGTTCACCCGATCCACCCTCAAGGCTTTGCAGGCCCTGCCGTTTGTGCGCGGCGGCGGCCCGGCCCTGTTTGGTTTTGATGCCCCACAACTGGCCATGCTGTGCGCCAGCCACAGCGGCGAGCCGATGCACGTGACGCAGGTGCAGGGCATGCTGGACAAGGCCGGCCTGGACTTCCGGCAGCTGCAGTGCGGCTGCCATGTGCCGATGTTCGTGGAACTGGGCGTGGCTGTCGCGCCAGCCGTGGTGGACGAGCGGCACCACAACTGCAGCGGCAAGCATGCCGGCTTTGTGGCTTACTGCGTGCAGCATGGCCTGCCGCTGGACAGTTACCTGGACCCGGTCCACCCGCTGCAGCAGGCCATACGCCGCGACGTGGCGCGCGTGGCGGGGCTGGCTCAGGAAGATCTGCGCATGGGCATTGACGGATGTTCGGCGCCCAACTACGCCATGCCGCTGTCGGCGCTGGCGCGCAGTTATGCGCGCCTGGCCAGCGGCGCGCTGGATACCGAGTTCGGCGACGGCTTTGCCTCCCTGGCGCACGCCATGACGGCCCACCCGGATCTGGTCAGCGGCACACGCCGCAACGACGAAGCCTACATGCGCGCTGGGCGTGGTGACTGGGTGACCAAGGTTGGCGCTGATGGCGTTCAGGTCGTGGGCAGCAAAAGCCGCAGGCAGGCGCTGGCCGTCAAGGTCAGCGACGGCAACATGGCGGCGTTGCACGCCGCCACTGTCGAGGTGCTGGATCAGCTGGGCTGGCTGGATGATGCCCAGCGCCTGGCGCTGTCGCCCTGGCGCGCGGCCGAGCTGCGCAGTGTGCGCGGCGCCGTGGTGGGCGCGCGCCGGCCTGTTTTCGCACTGGCTCCCGCTGTGTGAAGGCGCAGGTCAGGCCAGCAACGCCACATTGCCGCCGGCGGCGGTGGTGTTGATGGTGAGGGTCTGCTCCGCACAGAACCGGTAAAGGTAATGCGGTCCTCCGGCCTTGGGGCCGGTGCCGGACAGGCCCTCGCCGCCAAAGGGCTGTACACCCACCACCGCGCCGATCATGTTGCGGTTGACATAGACATTGCCGACATGGGCTCGCGCCGCCAGGGCCTGTGCCCGGCTGTCGATGCGCGTCTGGATACCCAGGGTCAGGCCATAGCCCAGCGCATTGATCTGGTCGATCACGTTCTGCGGGTCACCGCGCCAGCGCACGATGTGCAGCACCGGGCCAAAGATCTCGGCTTTCATGTCGGACACGGCGCTGACTTCGAAGGCCTGCGGGGCAATGAAATTGAATGTGCTTTCGGTTGCTGCATCGCCTGCCACCCGTGCCCTGGCCTTCGAGTGAAGCTGCTGCAGGTGGCGGCGGATGCCTTCGAAGGCCTCGCCATCAATCACCGGGCCGACGTCCGTTGACAGCTGGGCAGGATCGCCGGTGACCAGCTCCCTGGCTGCGCCTTCGATCATGTCGATCACGCCATCGGCAATGCTGTCATGAATGCACAGCAGGCGCAGTGCCGAGCAACGCTGGCCGGCCGAGCGGAATGCGCTTTGCACCACGGCGTCGGCCACCTGTTCGGGCAGCGCGGTACTGTCCACCAGCATGGCATTGATGCCGCCCGTTTCGGCAATCAGGGGCACGATGGCGCCGTCCTTCGCCGCCAGCGCTCGCTGGATGATTTTGGCCACCTGGGTGGATCCGGTGAACACCACGCCGGCTACTTCCGGCGCCGCCACCAGGGCCGCACCCACGGTGTCACCGGGACCATGCAGCAACTGCAGTGCGTCGGCCGGCACGCCCGCCGCGTGCAGCAGCTTCACGGCCTCCAGCGCCACGCCGGGCGTCTGCTCGGCGGGCTTGGCCAGCACGGTGTTGCCCGTTGCCAGGGCGGCGGCCACCTGGCCCAGAAAGATCGCCAGCGGAAAATTCCACGGACTGATGCAGACCCACGCGCCTCGGGCGGTCAGGTGCAGTTCGTTGCTTTCGCCGGTCGGGCCGGGCAGGGTGATGGGCGCCATGATGCGCTCGGCCTCGTTGGCGTAGTAACGCAGAAAATCCACCGCTTCACGCACCTCGGCCACGGTGTCGCCCCAGGTCTTGAAGGCTTCTTTCACCAGCAACGCGCAAAAACGTGGCATGTCGGCTTCCAGGGCGTCGGCCGCCCGGCGCAGGATGGCTGCACGTTGCGTCACCGGCGAGCGCGCCCACGCGGGAAAAGCCGCCTCGGCCCGCGAAACCGCCTGCACGGCTTGATCGGTCGTGGCCTGTGCCACGACAGGAACTGTGACACTGCCATAGGCCGCCAGAAGGGGAGCGCGCATGGCCTGTACCGTCAGGTCCAGGCCCCGGCTGTTCCTGCGCGCCGCGCCGTACAGGTCGGGCGGCAGCGGGAGCGAGGAGGCGGGCTCCAGCCGCAGCGGCGAAATCAGCAGTTCATCCATGTGCACCGATTCGTCAGCCAGCTGGTGCACGAAGGATGAATTGGCGCCGTTTTCCAGCAGGCGGCGCACCAGGTAGGCCAGCAGGTCGCGGTGCTGGCCCACCGGGGCATACACCCGGCAGCTGACCAGCGGGTTCTTCAGCACCTCGCGGTAAA